>CAYOAJ010000060.1:0-9970 GCA_964401895.1 uncultured Herbinix sp. | reverse complement strand
CTTATGGATTATGTGTCTGTTATAAATGGTGACAAGGAGATGCATCATAAGTTAGACCTTTTTAAAAACCGTATAAAAGACGGCCATGCCCCATCTTTAGATGAGGGGGACTTATCTGCTTATGTATTAGCTGGGATTACAACAGACCATGAATGCACCAGCTTTGAATATGCTATGGAAGAGCGAAGAAGAGGTGTGACAATACTTATTAGGGAGGGAAGTGCGGCTAAAAATCTTGAGGCAATTGTAACAGGTATAGTTGCAAATGATATTAATACAGAAGGCTTTTGTTTCTGTACTGATGATAAACATATAGAAGAGATACAGGACAAGGGACATATAAATTACAATGTTAAAAAGGCAGTCAGACTTGGGATTGATGTAATAAAGGCTATTAAGATGGCTACTATTCAGCCAGCAAAAACCTATGGTCTTAATAATCTTGGGGCCCTTGCTCCAGGATATCAGGCTGATATTATAATCATGGATAATCTAGAGGATTTAAATGTCTTAGAGGTTTATTATAAGGGTAAAAAAATTTCCAAGGACCAAAAATATGAGATAAAGGCATGTCCAGATAATCTAAAAAATACAGTTAATTTAAAGCATTTTTCAAAAGAAGATTTGCAACTTGAGAAAACTAATAAGCCTTTTCATGTAATACAAATGATTGAGGGACAGATTATAACCAAGGAACTTATACTTGATGATATACCTGGAGAAAAATATTTTGAGCCAAATGCTACATATAAAAAGATAGCAGCAATAGAGAGGCACAAGAATACAGGTAAGGTTGGAGTGGGTGTCCTAACAGGCTTTGGGATTACAGGTGGGGCAATTGCATCAAGTGTATCCCATGACTCCCACAATATTATTGTTATAGGTGACAATGACCATGACATGGCTCTTGCTGTCAATGAATTAATTAGAAGCCAGGGAGGCTATACCATAGTTGAAGCTGGTAAGGTCTATGAAACACTGGAACTTTCTATTATGGGACTTATAAGCGATGCAGGTTATGAATATGTTAATAGGACCTTAGGGAAAATGATTAAAAAGGCCCAGGAGATGGGGGTTAGTGAGAAGATAGATCCTTTTATTAGCCTGTCTTTTATGGCTTTGCCAGTTTTACCAGAGATCCGCATAACGCCGAGGGGGCTTTATAATGTGCTAGAGAATAAACTGATTGATGAAGGGGAGGACTAGCATGATAAATACTATTATCTTTGACATAGGAAATGTTTTGATTCATTTTCGTTGGAAGGAACACATGATTGAATATGGTTATGATGAAGCTCTAGTAGATAGGATAGGAAGGGCTACTGTTGAAAGAACCCTATGGAGGGAATTGGACCGCAGTGACAGTGATTACATAGATGAAGATTTAATTAATAAGTTTACTGCATATGATCCTGAGATAGCAGAAGAAATTAAGACCTTCTTATTAGAAAGTCATGCTGCAATTAGGGAATATGATTACGCTGTGGGCTTAGTGAAGAGATTAAAGGAGAAAGGGTATAAGATTTATCTGCTTTCTAATTATGGGAAGGCAAACTTTAAGTATGCTCTAGACAATCTGAAATTTATTGAACATGTAGATGGGGGACTTATTTCCTATGAAGCTGGTTATGTAAAGCCAGAGAGAGGGATTTACGATGCATTAATAGATAAGTACAAGATAAATCCCAAGGAGGCTGTTTTTCTAGATGATGTAAAGGACAATGTAGATGCAGCTTCGGAGCTTGGCTTTAATACCATACATTTTACAGAGCTGGACAAGGCTTTGGAAGAGTTAAGGGAGTTAGGGGTTAATATCTAAGACCACTTCCCCAGTTTTTATCATATCAGTAAACATCCTATCATGTTCAACAAAGATCATAGTTGGTTCATATGCTAAAATCACTTCTTGAATTTGTTCTCTTGAAAATATATCAATAAAATTCAGGGGTTCATCCCATATAAATAAATGAGCTGGTTCTGCTAAGCTTTTGCCTAGTAGAACTTTTTTCTTTTGTCCTCCGCTAAAGTGACTAATATCCTTATCGAATTGGACTCTAGAAAGACCTAGTTGTCTTAGTACAGTTAGGAATATTGTCTCGTCTAGCCCATTGTTATAAGCAAAATCTTTAAGGCTACCCTTAAGATGTGAAGTCTCTTGTGAGACATAGGAGATCTTTAAACTAGGAGCTACATAAAGATGACCTGAATGCTTTATATCATTTCCCAATATTAGCTTGAACAAGGTGGATTTTCCTGACCCATTCTGTCCCCGAATAGCTATTCTATCACCCTTAGTAAGGGAAAAGTTTATATCAGAGGATATTTGGCGGTCATCATAATACAAAGATAAATCTTTTGCTTCTACCATTCGTCTTTTTTGAAATGAAAGGACATTCATTTTAAGAGAATCTATCTGCTCAATGTTTTTTAGTAAGCCCTTCTTTTCTTCAGCGGATTCTAAGGCTCGCCTTTCAATGGACTTGGCCCGCTTCATCATTTTAGCGGATTTGTGGCCAATTGCTCCCCTGTCAACTAAACCATGCTGCAAATAGGACTTCCACCTATTTTTTGGCCTTCTATCTTATCAGACCAGGTAGAAGTCCTATTTGCAGCATGGTTTAGTTCTTGAATTTCTTTTTTTAACTGCTTGTTTTTAACTAATTCAAATTGATCTTGTAAATCCTTATTAGTCTTCCAAGATGTAAAGTTACCCTTTTGTACTTCGATATTATTTCGATTTATAGATAAGACATGGTCAATACATTTATCGAGAAATACCCTATCATGGGATACCAGTATAAAACCTTTTTTACTGTTAAGGTAATCACCTAATATATCTCTACCTTCCATATCTAGATGGTTAGTGGGCTCATCAATTAACAAGAAATTATTCTTCTTTAAGAAAAGGGCGGCCAACATAATTTTTGTACGCTCACCAAAACTTAATGTGGAAAATGGTCTTGTAAGAACGGACAAATCCACCTGTAAAAGGCCTAATTCCTTTTCAATTAATTCCTCTATTATATAGCCATCGTGGTACTGGTATAGTTCCAGTAGTTGTCCATAGCGGTCCATGGTTGTACTAAGCTTATCTTCCAAACACTTATCCATTTCTTCTTTCCATTTTCTAAATGGAGCTATTATATCCTTAGCAACTTCGATTGTATCCATTTCAGGATTCTCAATCTCAAATGGAAAGTAAGAAAAATTCACAGAAGATATGATACTTCCTTGATAATCATATTTACTAAGAAGAAGATTTAAGAAAGTAGTTTTTCCTCTCCCGTTTCTGCCTATTAAACCTAACTTCCAATCCGTATCTATCTGGAAGCTAACATTTTCAAATATATTATCATAACTTGTCTCGTAAGAGAAAGTTAGATTATTAACATCTATTAATGCCATAGGTCCTCCTTTATTTTGCACTATACTACTTGTAGTTTAATTACTCTAGTAAAAATCAAAAACCACAAGAAATTATCCTTCTTGTGGTAATAATGTAGTATCAATATAAGTCCAAAAGCTTAAACCTAGGGCCTATATATGAAGATGAAATAAATTGATAGAATGATAATTTCTTGCTCGCAAAAACATAGCGTAATAAACGGTCTTAATAAGACTGTTATTTAAATTATTTGCAAGAAAAAATGTTCATCCTTCTACCTCATTCCTATGTTTTAATATTTTATATTTTTATATTAGCATTAAGATAATAAACTGTCAACCATCACAAAATTATCACAAGCTTTTCACATATTATTCATGTTTTCATCAAAAAATAATCATAATTTTGCTTTAGAGTATTATGTACAAGGTTAATAAAGAAACTTAGTAATGAAAAAGGAGGAATCATTTATGAAAAAATTTAGAAAAGTAGCTTTATTAATGGTGACATTAGTTATGGCCATGACTTTATTAGTAGCATGTGGTGGTGATAATGAGGAGAATGAGGACCCTGTAAATGAAACAGAGGTTACTGACACAGTAGAAACTGAGGAAGAAGCAGATGAAGAAGTAGATGTAGAAGATGAAGATGTAGAAGCTTCTGAAGACGATGTAGCTTTAGAAGAAAATTCTGAAGAAGATGCAATTGTTGATGAAGAGGAATTAACTGATGACGAAGTAGCTGATGAAACATCTGATACAGAACCTGCAGAAGCAGATGAAGTAGAAGAAACAGATTCAGATGAATCCGAGATGGATGAAACAGATTCATCAGATGACCAGGCTTAAATCGATACTTTTACCCCCTCTAAATGTAGAATGCTTATTTAAGGCATTCTACAAATTAAAATAGATTATATTTATAAGTAAGGAGATTGCCTAAACTTGTTGAACACATGCAAGATTGGGCAATCTCTTTTTTATTGACAATAGGGTGAAATTGCCATACAATAACTACTAATAATATTTACAATTTGTAAAGTGATTAGATTTATTTACACTATGTAAATGAAGTGGGAGGGTTATATGGATCAGCAAAGTACATTTTCAAAGAATTTAAAGCTAGCTAGGAATGCAAGAGGATATACTCAAAAGGAAGTTGCTAAGTCAATAGGTGTCTCTAATTCATCCTATAGTCAATATGAAAGTGGGGGACGTGAACCTAGTATTAAGACAATTGAGAAGATAGCCCATGTTTTGCGTGTATCAATTGATGAATTGTTTGGACTATATAATTTTACTAGTAAGGATTTAATTAGGGAGTCTTCAAAGGATTATGTGAAGGCAGCTTGCACTTGGGAAGAGTATTATGATTTGCCAGATGGAGAGCATGCAGAACTAGTTAATGGCCAGCTTTATCTGTAATCTGTGACATAAAAAAGCTAGATGACAAAGGTTGCAATGGGGGACCTGATATGGTTATAGAGGTGCTTTCCCCTTCTAATCGTAGTTGGGATATGATTGATAAACTTAAGTTATATAAAGATTATGATGTTAAGGAATATTGGATAGTTGATCCAGACAAGAAGTGTACTTTGGTTTATATCTTTGATGATAAGGAGCAAATGCTTGAAAGCTATGGATTTGATGAAGTGGTTAGTCTTAGCATATTTGAGGGGCTGGAGATAAGGATGGATGAATTGCTTGAATAAGCAATGAAACTGTGCTATTATAATAGAAAGTATGTTCGAGAAAAACTCCTACAAAAAAGAGTGGTTTTATTGTATAATAAAGTAGGACAATTATATGAATCTAACTTTACATTTAACATATAGGAGGATGAATTACATAATGACATACAAATCTGTTGATTTATTTGCGGGAATAGGCGGAATAAGAAAAGGATTTGATAATGCCTTTGGTGACAACATTGAGACGGTGTTTGTAAGTGAGTGGGATGAAAAGGCACAAGAGTCATATAGAGCAAATTTTAAAGATGATTTTGAGATTGCAGGAGATATTACTAAGATAAAAGAAGAGAATATACCTAAATTTGATATATGTCTAGCAGGGTTTCCATGTCAGGCATTTTCGCAAGCAGGACAACGTATGGGTTTTGATGATGATTATAAAGGTATGTGTAGGGGGACATTGTTCCAAGATGTAGTAAGAATCTGTGAACACCACAAACCTAAGGTTATATTTTGTGAAAATGTTAAAGGTTTGGTTTCTCATGATAGAGGAAGAACCTTTAAGATTATAAAAAAAGCATTTGAGCAAATTGGATACACTGTATATAATGAAATTCTTAATAGTAAGGACTTTGGAGTACCACAAAATAGAGAACGTATTTACATTGTTGCCTTTAGAAATGATATTGATAGTAGTAAGTTTACTTTTCCTATTGGTGACAGTCCTAATACATCTATTAAAGACATAATTGAAGAGGAAACTGTAAGTGTTAAGTATTATTTATCAACAACATATTTAGAAACTTTAAAAAGACATAAAGCAAGACATGCTGCTAAGGGTAATGGATTTGGCTATAAGATAAGAAGTCTAGACAGTCAGGCAGGTGCGATTGTATGTGGAGGTATGGGGCGAGAGAGAAACCTTATTGTTGATGATAGGTTGACGGATTTTACACCTGTAACGCACATTAAAGGTAAAGTAAATAGACAAGGTATACGTAAGATGACACCGAGGGAGTGGGCAAGACTCCAAGGATTTTCAGATGATTTCAAATTTGAAGTAGCAGATACTCATTTATACAAACAATTTGGTAATACCGTTACTATTAATGTTATCGAAGCAATAGCAAAGCAAATAAAAGGGGTGCTTGATAATGATTACGGGGAACAAGGGTGAGTGGAGTGAAATATATGTTTTATTAAGATTGTTAGCTTATGGAAGACTTTATGCAGCTGATGACAATCTAGAAAAGTTTGAGAGTATATATTTCCCAATAATAAAGATTATTCGTGAAGAAATCAAGGGACAGATTGTTGAATATAAAATTTCATCGGATGAAGTTATTGAAATTTATTTAAACAATGAAAAGATAAAAGAAATTAGTAGAGATGAGTTTGAGAATGAATCTGATAATTTGTTTAAGGAAATAATTGAAGCAAATAGCACAACATTTGGAATAAGTCGAACAGAAGATTTCATGAAGAAAATAAAATGCAACAAGTTGGAGGCTTCATCCAATGATAAAATTGATATTACTATGAAACTTCATGATGTTCAAACAGGTTTTAATCCAATATATGGTTTTAGTATTAAATCGGAACTAGGAAGTGCTCCAACTTTACTTAATGCATCTAAAGCAACAAATTTTCAATATGAGATAGAGGTTATAACAGACCAACAAATGGAGTCAATTAATGCATTAGATAATCCTAGAAGTAAAATAATAGATCGGATGGAGCAAATCTTTTCTTTAGGAACAGTAAAATTCTCTAAGGTTAACAATGAGAATTTTTCATCCAACTTAATGTTAATTGATAGTCGAATGGAAGAGCTGATGGCAGAAGTGATACTCTGTTATTATCAGCACAATATTAATAACTGTATAGATATTATTGATTTTTTAGAAGATAACAATCCTCTTGGTTTTCCTAAAAAGGGTTTTTATGAATTTAAGTTTAAGAAATTCTTATGCTCTGTTGCTTTAGGGATGAAGCCATCTGTTGAATGGGATGGACTAGATAAAGCAAATGGGGGCTATATCGTGGTGTCCTCTGTTGGAGATGTTCTTGCTTACCATATTTATAATAGGGATTATTTTGAGAAATACCTTTTAAAAAATACGAAATTAGAAAGAGCTTCTACTAGTAGACATGATTTTGCTAAATTATATAAAGAAGATAATAAGATGTATATAAACTTAAATTTACAGATAAGATTTAAGTAGTTTAATTTATAAAAATAAACATATTCGTGGGACATAGTAATTCTAGGAGGTAATGAAATGAGAGTCGCGAGTTTTTTTGCTGGTGTTGGTGGCATAGACAAGGGATTTGAAAAGGCGGGGTTTGACATAATATGGGCTAACGAATTTGATAAAAATGCCGCTACAACTTATCAATTGAATTTTGATAATAAATTAGTTGTAGATGATATAAGAAATGTTGAAGCCGATGAGATTCCAGAATTCGATGTAATGATAGGTGGTTTTCCATGTCAAGCTTTTAGTGTTGCAGGCTATCAAAAAGGTTTTGAAGATGAAAGGGGTAACCTGTTTTTTGAGATGGAAAGAATCTTCAAAGAAAAAAGGCCACAAGTTATATTCTTAGAGAATGTAAAAAATCTTGTTGGACACGATAATGGCAATACATTTAAGGTAATCCTTAAAAGTTTAAAAGCTACTGGATATCATGTGAAAAGTAAAGTATTAAATTCATGTGAGTATGGGAACTTACCTCAAAATAGAGAGAGAATCTATATTGTAGGTTTTTTAGATAAGGAAGCTTATAAAAGTTTCAAATTTCCAGAGCCCATAAAGCTAAGAAAAACATTAGATGATTACATAGATTATGACAACAAACAAGAAGACAGGTATTATTATAGGGAAGATAATTGTAAGTTTTATGATAAGCTAAAAGATAAAATTGTGAACCCAGAGACTACTTACCAATGGAGAAGAAAATACGTTAGAGAGAATAAAAGTAACTTATGTCCAACCCTTACAGCCAATATGGGAACAGGAGGACATAATGTTCCATTGGTTCTGACTAAAACAGGAATCAGAAAATTAACACCAAGAGAGTGTTTTAATTTAATGGGATTTGATAAAGGTTTTAAAATCCCAGAAGGAATGGCGAATACACATTTATATAAACAGGCTGGTAATTCAGTTGTTGTTCCAGTGATTGAAAGAATAGCTAAAGAAATCAAAAGTGCATTAGAAAGTACAAAAACTTGTAAAGAGAAAAAAGCTGTTTAAAAATTACCTTTCTATTTAATTTAAATAGGGGTAGCAAGTGAGGGAATTATGTTAATTAATACTCTAGGGAAAAGTACTATCGATGAATATTGTATAAATTTAAAAAGCGTAGGAATGCTTTCGGGTTTATCTAGTCAAAGTGATTCACCATATATAAACCCAAGGGTAGCTGAGAACATTTTTTGCATAGCTACAGGGGCAGAGAACCTTGGTAGAGCAGATTGTTCAGCTGACGCTAAACTAGGGGATATAGGCATTGGAATAAAAACTTTCTTGGCGATGAATGACTATACTATGCAAAAAGTTGCAGAGTTCAATAAAGATGCCTATATGATTAAAGACAAGAATTATAAAGAAATTATTTTAATTATTGCAAAGTTAAGAAATGAGAGAATATTAAGTACAATGAGGATATATGGAATTAATAAAATGATTTATCATTGTATTGTACGTGAGCCCTATTTGATTAAAATATGTGAAGAGCCTATGGATCTTATAGATATATCAAAAATTTCTAATATAAGTGCAAAAAGTAATGGAAGAGTAATATATTTTAATGATGGAAAAAGTGAATATTCATTTAATTTAAATAAAAACACATTATATAAAAGATTTGATACTTCAGAGCCACTTATGTCAATAGAGGTTGAAATTTTAGACAAACCATACCAAGCAATTAACAGATTATTTACCTATAGTATTGATACCAATATTAATGCAGGTCAAACTAAATATGAAAGTGTTATATTACCCTTGTTTTCTGATAGGGGAGGCAGACATGTACCAGAAAAGAGTGGATTAAACCAATGGAATGCAGGGGGACGTGCAAGAAATGTTAATGAAATTTATATTCCTATACCCTCATGGATACATAAGAAATTTCCTGGGTTTTTTCCAGACAGAGATCAAGTTTTTACCCTCAAACTTCCTAATAGTGGTGAACTATCAGCTAAAGTATGCCAAGAAGGTAACAAGGCTTTAATGTCAAACCCTAACTTAGACCTTGGAAAATGGTTGTTAAGAGATGTAATGTCTCTAGAAGAAAGGGAACTCTTAACTTATGAGAAACTTCAGATTATTGATATAGATTCAGTTGAAGTCTATAAAGTAAATGATGGAGAATATAAAATTGATTTTAGATCAATGGGAACTTATGACGAATTTTTAATGGATAATAATTAACAATAACCATCCAACATCCTGCTTTCAGAAGAGAAGAAACATCTCTTCTGGAAGCTTTTTTATTTTCAAATATCCTTTACTCAAATCTGTATCATTTACCTTAATTTGCACATACTAAATCAACCACTAAAAAGTACTTATAAAAAGATTTACATGGAGGTTCCACATATGGCAGATAAAAAGCTAGGTATAGATATAGGTTCTACAACAGTTAAGCTTGCCATGCTAGGCGATGGTAACAAGCTTATCTACAGCAAATATAAAAGGCATTATTCAGATATGAAAACCACTGTAATTCAGATGATTAAAGACTGCTATAAAGAGCTTGGTGATATGGATGTCTACGTTAACATTACCGGCTCTGGTGGTCTGTCTGTTTCTGAATGGACTGGAATAGATTTTGTTCAAGAGGTTATTGCATGTTCTGAAGCTGTTAAAACATTTATACCAGAGACT
>CAYOAJ010000059.1:0-10023 GCA_964401895.1 uncultured Herbinix sp. | reverse complement strand
TCCTTGAATCTATGCAATGGGCAGTAGGTCTTATAGAAGATGGATATGAGAAGCCTGCAGAAGAAGGTGCTAACTGGGACTGGTTTATACCAGCATTCCATGATGCTCAAGTTGCTATGCAGTTTGGAGAGCAATATAAGGTTGGCCAATGGGCAGACATGACAGATGATTGGGGATTTGTTCTACCACCAAAGGCTAAGGAAGAAGACCCATATAGTGTATATTTTTCTGACAATATTGTAGTTATGCCTGCTACTTTTGATGCAGAAGAAGCAGAAAAAATTGCATTTGCATATGACCTATGGACAGATCCTACACCAGGTTATGAAGATGAAGCAGATTCATGGAAAGAAAACTACTATCCTAACTTCCGTGATGCAAGAGCTGTTGATGAAACTTTAGCATTAATGTATGAACCAGAAACAAGAGTTGTAACAGAGTTCCAACCATTTGTTTATGGTACTGATACAGGTGATGACTTCATATGGAATGTATATGGTTTAGATAGTACCCCAGCAGAGAAAATTGAAGAATTATCATCTAAGTGGGAATCTTTAATAAATGATGCAAATAACTAATCCTTCTGATTAAAACTGAAGGTAAAAGGGAAGGTGGTATCCACCTTCCCTTTTTTAACTCAAATGATTATAATTGCTCGAACAAAAGTAAAGGAGTGTTTAAATTGCAAATGGTACCGGATGTAAAAAAAGAAATTGTAACATATGGCAATGACCTTTATATGCAAGTATATAAAAATGATCTAGCGGAAGATTACCAGAAGCATTGGCATTCTGATGTTGAGATCATTGTGGTGCTAGAAAACACTTATACTGTTACCATCGAGGGTGTAAGTAAGTATATACTTAGGCCTGGGGATATTATGGTAATCCCCTCAGGAGCTTGTCATGAACTGATTGCCCCTTCGTCAGGAAAGCGAATTATTATCTTATTCAATAATTCAAGGTATAAAGGTATGAATGACTTTTCCTTTTTATATAATGGTACTTTAGCAAGCATTCTTATTAGATCCAATAGTAAAAATGCATATTATCAGCAACTTTACTCATTGATAGATAAAATAACAGAAGAATATACAAAGCAGGAAGATAAATATGAGATGTATATTTACTCTATGCTTATGTTGTTTTTCTCTATAATAGCTAGAAACTGCATGAAGAAAGATAGGGAGAAAATCCTTGTTAAAAAAAGAAAGATGCAGGCATATACAAAGAAACTTGTGAAAGTTTGCAAATATATTGAAGATAACTGTACAAAAGATATAAGGGTTGATGAATTATCTGAATTGGCGGGATATAGTAATTCCCATTTTTCTAGGATTTTTCATGAATTTATTGGGGACACCTATTATGACTATATAACGAAGCAGAGAATAAGCTTAGCTGAAGAAATGCTTTCTAATTCAGAGTTTGCAATAGTTGATATAGCTATGAGAAGTGGCTTTAATAGTTTAGCTACCTTTAATCGAAATTTTAGAAAAATAAAAAAATGTACTCCAAGTGAGTTTAGAAGAAAGCATGGCGTTCATAGTAGCTATAGCAAAAGAAAACAAAGACTTACTGCTGTATAGCGTGTAAGATAAAATATAAATAAAGAAAGGTAAAACAAGATGAGGAATAATCCAATTATTTGGTCTGATTATCCAGATGTTGATGTAATAAGAGTGGAGGATACTTATTATGCGGTAAGTACCACTATGCATTTTATGCCAGGGGCAGTAATATTACGCTCTTATGATTTGGTTCAATGGGAAATAATTAGTCATGTTTATGACTCTTTAGATAATACTCCGGCTCAGTGCCTGGAGGGTGAAGAAAATATATATGGTAAAGGGATGTGGGCGCCTTCTTTAAGATATAATAAGGGAGAATATTTTGTTGTTTTTGCAGCAAATGATACAAGAAAGACTTATGTATTTAGATCTAATGATATTAAGGGGCCTTGGAAGAGGGGTTATATAGAGGGCTTTTATCATGATGCCTCACTATTGTTTGATGATGATGGTAAGGTGTATATAGTGTATGGGAACAAGGAGATATATATAAAGGAGTTAAAGTCTGACTTGTCTGGTCCTAAGCCTGGGGGTCTTCATCGTATGATTATAAAAGATGAAGATGATATAAGGCTTGGTTATGAAGGAGCACATATCTATAAGATTAATGGTAAATATTATGTCTTTTTGATTCATTGGTTAAGTAAGGGTTCCCAACGAAGGGTGGAAGCTTGCTATGTTGCGGATTCTCTTGAGGGCCAGTTTACAGGGGGAGATGTACTTGATGATGATATGGGCTATTACAATGCTGGGGTTGCTCAAGGAGGCGTTGTGGATACTCCAGATGGTGACTGGTATGCAATTTTATTTCAAGATCATGGTGCCATAGGTCGTATACCTGTTCTTGTTCCAATGACTTTTGAAAATGATTTTCCTGTACTAGGGGTAGATGGAAAGGTTCCTAAATATATTGAAGTGAAGAGTACTAGACCAGACCATGAATATGCTCCTCTATATGATGGTGATGATTTTGTTTATTCCCCAGACCAAAATGGTCAAGTGAAGCTAAAGAATGTGTGGGAATGGAACCATACCCCTAATGACGATTTGTGGTCTGTTACAGAAAGGCCAGGTGCCTATAGGATAAGGACGGATAAGATAAGTGCTAATATCGAACAAGGACTGAATACCCTGACTCAAAGGCTGATGGGACCAAATAGCCAGTGCACTGTAACAGTAGATGGGTCTGAATTAAATAATGGGGACTTTGCAGGTATTTGCGTCTTACAAGGGGCCTATGGTTTTATAGCCTTAACTAGGGAAGAAGATAAATACTATCTTGTAATGGTGGGTAAGGATAAGGAAGAGGTAGAACATGAGAGGATTCCTATAAGTACTACTAATGGTAAGGTTACCCTAAGACTAGAGGCGGACTTTCGTGATAACATAGATATAGTGAACTTTTATTATAAAAAAGACAATGATTGGGTCCAGCTTGGGGTTACCCACAAACTGTATTTTCGCCTAGATCATTTTACAGGAGCCAGGGTTGGCTTGTTTTTATATTCAACTAAAACTCCTGGGGCTTGTGCGAATTTTATAGAATTTGAGTACAATGTTATTAATCATTGTGCATCTTGACCAATAAAATTAGAGGTGTAGTTGTGTTATTGTTAGATATTTTGGAAGTGAAATTAAAAGAAAATGACAATTAGCTTATAAAATCCTCCTTCTACCTAACTAGAAAATGCAGGATATAGTTAACGTATCCCATAGATTGCCTAGGGTGAACGAAGTTGCTAAAAACATTATCAACTATTTTATTAACTATATTTTTATAGAATTATAGGTCAAATAAGTGCAATTTTACAACAGTGATTTCACATGCTTATCTGACTTATAATAATATTAACTTGAGCAGGTTCATAGTAACATGCTACAAGCAAAATATTACAAGTTGGCAGAAGGTTGACAGAAGAGAAGGAGGACGTAAGATGAAAAGTTCTTTAAAAAAAGTGTTACCATTAATGTTAGTTTTAGTTTTAAGCATTTCCATGTTAACAGCTTGTGGGGGAAAGACTGAAGATGTTGATAAGGGTGGAACATCTAATGAAGATGTTGAAGGTAATTCCGATGAGACTTCTGATGAAGAAGTAGAAGATGAGGAAGAAGTTGTGGATCTTGGAGGTATAGAAGTTGCCATAGGTGACTGGTGGACATCCGATGAGCCAGAACCTCCAAAGACTCAGCAAGAGGAAGATACTCTTCTATATCAGCAACAGATTCAAGGAAAGCACAATTTTACAATCAAACGAGTAGCTATTAGTGATTGGGGTGGCATGGAGGAATTATTTACAACTTCCGTTATGGCAGATGATCCTGCAGCGGATATGTTCGTATTAATGGGTGGATGGACAGCTCAGCCCCTTGCCAATGGTATGTTATATGATATTGCAAGTCTAGATAACTTTGACTTGACTGAAAGTAAATGGAATAAAAACACTCTTGAACTTATGACTTATGGTGATTCTATTTATGGTCATTCAATAGGAAGGTCATCACCAACAACTGGTGTATTCTGGAACAAGAGAATGTTTGAAGAAGCTGGTATTGATCCGGAACTTCCATATGACCTTCAAGCAAGTGGTGAATGGATCTGGGAAGAGTTTGAAAAATTAGCTGATACATTAACTAGAGATATTGATAATGATGGGACAGTTGATACTTACGCATTAGCTAGTTTCTCTGTTGATATGTTTACTGCAATTCTAACAAGTAATAATGCAAGATTTGTTGGCAAAGATGAAGTTGGCAATTACTATAACGCCACTCCAGAGCCACAGTTCCTAGAAGCTTCACAATGGGCAGTTAGCTTGATAGAAGCTGGTTATGAGAAGAAGGCAGAAGAGGGGGCTAATTGGGACTGGTTTGTAAGTGCATTCCATGATGCTCAAGTTGCAATGACTTTTGCAGACCAAAGTAAAGTTGGAACATGGGCAGATATGACTGATGACTGGGGATTTGTTAATCAACCAAAACCATCAGTGGATGACCCATACCGTACCTACGTTAATGATAATATTATAGTTATGCCAGCAACTCATGATAAAGAAACTGCAGAAAAAATAGCCTTTGCATATAATCTATTTACAGATCCTACACCAGGATATGAAGATGATGAGAACGCATGGAAAGAAAATTACTATCCTAACTTCCGTGATGCTAGAGCTGTTGATGAGACTTTAGAGATATTATATGATACTTCTCAAACTGAAATTGTAAATGACTATGAAAGATTCGTTTATGGTACAGATGGAGGAGCAGATTATATCTGGGGTGTTTATGCTTTAGATGTGACACCTGCTGAGAAGATTGAAGAAATAGCAACTAAGTGGGCATCACTAATTGATGATGCAAATAGATAATTCTTTATAAAATAAGTTAAAGGGGGGGGCTACCCCTCCTTTTTTATATATGGGTAAGAAAATGTTCCATTATTTTGTTTTGTTGAGACGTGTAGAAGGAAGAAAGTATGAATAGGTAACTTTCATAAATAATTAGTAGGAATGAGAAATTGATGGTTTCTAATATTGTTCATACAATATATATATATAATTATATGTTTTTTGTAAAAAATATTAATATATTTGTGCGGTCTTTATAGCATTTTAATACAATCTACTTTGAACATTGTGTATATTGATTTAAAATCAAAAGGAATATATAATTAATTAGGTACTTTTCAATATAGTACAGAAGGAGGAGGTATGAAGCTTAAAGAGGTATCATCGTTTCGGTTAGAAGATGTACTTTTAACTGATAAATATTACATTAATGCTAGTAAAAAAGAAATGGACTATTTGCTTTCTTTTGATATTGATAAGCTTTTGGCGGGCTTCCGTGATGCTGCGGGACTTGATATGAAAGATGCAAGCAGATACGATGGTTGGGAAGATTCCCTGATAGGTGGACATACTCTGGGACATTATATGACGGCTTGTAGCCAGGCCTATCGATGTGCCAATAGCAGTGAATCGGAGAAGAAGCAGCTTTTATCTATTATTAAAGAGATTGTAGATGGTTTAAAAGAATGCCAAGATGCTATTGGGACAGGGTTTATATTTGGAGCTGTAATACAGGGTAGGGATAACATTGAACTGCAGTTTGACAATGTAGAAAATGGCAAGGCTAACATACATGATGAAGCGTGGGTGCCTTGGTACACCATGCATAAGATTATTTCAGGCTTGTTATCAGCGTCTAAAGTGTATGAAGAAGCTTTTGAAGTTGCTAGTAAGCTGGGAGACTGGGTGTATAAAAGGGTTAGCTCGTGGTCCCTATACACAAGAGAAGTGGTTCTTAGTATAGAATATGGTGGAATGAATGACTGCCTATATGATATGTACTCTATAAGTAAGGATGAGAGACATGCCAAGGCAGCGCATTTATTTGATGAAACTCCTTTGTTTGATAAAGTTCTAAATGCAAAAGCAGGAGACAATGTCTTGAATGATCACCATGCAAATACAACTATACCTAAGTTTATGGGAGCCTTAAATCGTTACATTGTGTTTAAGGATAATGATAAGGTAGATGTTGATATATATCTAGAATACAGTAAGGCTTTTTGGGACTTAGTGATTAATAATCACACTTATATAACTGGTGGGAATAGTGAATGGGAGCATTTTGGTGAAGATAATGTCCTTGCCGCAGAAAGAACTAATTGTAATAATGAAACTTGTAATTCTTACAATATGCTTATACTTACCAAGAAACTATTTATGATTACAGGCGATGTTAAATATGCCGACTATTATGAAAATGCATTTCTCAATTCAATAATGTCCTCCCAAAATCCAGAAACAGGGATGACAATGTATTTTCAGCCTATGGCTAGTGGTTATTTTAAAGTCTTCGGTGAAAGGTATAATAAGTTCTGGTGCTGCGTGGGTTCTGGAATGGAGAATTTTACAAAACTAGGAGAGAGCTTTTATTTTTACAAAGAGAATACTCTTATTGTAAATCAATATATAAGTTCTGAGCTTGATTGGTCAGAACAGAATGTGAAGTTAATACAAGAAAGTATGATTCCAGATAGAGATCAATCAACTTTCCGCATTAAGACAAAGGATGGAAGGAAGGCTAATATAAATATTGCTTTTAGGCTTCCGGATTGGTTGGCATCTGCTGGGGTAATTAAGTTGGACGGTAAAGAATATAGTTATATATCAGAAGGAGGATATGGAATTGTAGAAGGACCTTTTGAAGATGGTAGTAAGATACAAGTTCAATTACCCATGGAAGTAAAAGCTTATTCCTTGCCTGATAATCCTAATGTCTATGGTTTTAAATATGGTCCCGTAGTCCTAAGCGCCCTGCTTGGAAGCGGAGATATGGAGGAGTCCACAACTGGTATGAATGTTACAATTCCCCTGTCAAAAAGAATAGATAGGGAATATACAGGAAGTGCTAGTGATAAAATTCTTGTCCAAACTGATAGTTTAGATGAATTTACCGGAAATATTAATACTTATATGGTAAGAGATAAGGATGCAGATGGATTGGTCTTTGATTTGGAAGGGACAAAGTCTAATTTGAAATTTACTATACATTATTCACAATACAAAGAGAGGTACGGCATATATTGGGAACTTATTAATGACAATAGCTAATGAATTTTATCTATAATTAGTAGAAACAACTAAAATGTTAATGCCAGTATCTCGAAAAAATCGAATAAAGTATAGGCAAAACATCAAAATAACCATAAATGATAGGTAAATAGCAATATTTAAGAAGACTAGAAACTCAATAAGTGTTATAAATTATAGTGCGGTTAAAATTATTAATAAATTCTAAGTTCTACAACCTGAAATATGTTCAATTTATACAAAGAACTAGAAGAAAATTCTGACATATAGACGAAAAAGCAATATATGAACAGTAAAAAGCAAGGAAAAGCGTGTTAATTTTCAATAAATTATGTTATACTGCATATTATAGTTTGCTCTATATCATATTTATTTGATAATAATGAACAATTAATTGAAGTGTTTAGATGGAGAAACTCATTATTTTAGACATATTCAATAACGGGAGAGGTTAGTATGAAAAGTAAGACAAAAACATTTATATTAGTTCTGGTAATTCTCGCAGTAATGTTTGTGTACTTTGTTGTGCCAAGAAGAAGTGTAACCGATTACTCAGCTAAGTATGCTGGAGCCGAGAATCTGGATTCAGATGCAGATGTAGTGGACATAGGTACTTATACTTATAAAAATTACCTTGATGACCACGGGGGAGCTGCTTATCCCCAAGAAGATGTAACTTTTGATATAACAGATTATATCAAGGGAGAAGGTGTAGAAGTCCTTCAAGAATTTGAAGGAGAAAACAATGTTCTTTTAACAGAACAAGATTCTTATGTAGAGTGGGAAGTTAACGTCCCTGAGGCAGGCCTATATTATATTTATATGGAATATTATCCAGTAAAGTCTCGTGGAGTTGACCTTGAAAGAAGCTTTACAATTAATGGAGATGTACCTTTCTCAGGATCTGATGTCCTTACATTTACAAGATATTGGGCTGATGATGGTGAATCTACCTATGATAACCAAGGTAATGAAATTAGGGCAACTCAGATTGATATTCCCCAGTGGATGGGCGATTATTTTAAAGATGATTTAGGGTATTTTGTTGAACCGTACCTTTTTTATTTTGAGAAAGGGCAAAACACAATTGGCTTTGATGCCTTAAATGAGCCTGCAGTAATAAAAGCTATCACATTAACTGCAGTTAAAGATAAGGTATATTATGAAGACTACAGTAAAAATGTGCCTAACATTACTCTTACGGAAGAGGCGAAAACATATAAGCAAAGGATTCAAGGAGAGGATGCCTTGTTCCGCTCATCACCTTCTTTATATCCGGTATATGACAGGTCTTCCCCAAGTACCGATCCAACTGACCTTTATCATATTACATTAAATATGATTGGTGGTACATCTTGGAGAATACCAGGGCAATGGATTGAGTGGGAATTTGAGGTGCCAGAGGACGGCTTTTATAATATAACTCTTAAGACAAGACAGAACCACAACAGGGGGTTTGTGTCTAATCGAACTGTTTATATAGATGGTGAGGTTCCATTTGCAGAATTAGATACAGTGCCAATTCAATATTCTACATCATGGCAGTCTGTTACACTTTCTGATGAAGATAATAATTCTTATGAATTCTATCTTACAGAAGGGAAACACACTATTCGCCTTGAGACAACTCTTGGTGATTTGGGTGAGGTACTGAATGATATGCAAGATACTGTAGGACGTTTGAATTACTTATATAGAAAAATATTAGTTCTTACTGGAACAAATCCAGATCAATATAGGGACTATAGAATAGCTCACCACTATCCAGAAAGTATAGAAGCATTTAAGTTGGAATACCAGAGATTATACAAACTAGTTGATGAGGTAGTGGCGTATTCTGGAGAACAGGGCAGTCAAGTTTCTGCCATGCTAACCTTAGCAAATCAGCTTGAGAGATTTGTTGATGATCCGGACAGGATTTCAAGAGAGTTTGCTATGTTTAAATCTAATATCAGTTCAATGGGAACATCAATACTTACAATGGCTGAGGCACCATTAGATATAGACTATATTACAATAACAGGTATAGATGCTAAACCAGACAAGTTGGTTGAATCACGCTGGAATAAGATGGTACATGAAGTTAAATCATTTATGGCATCTTTCATAGTAGATTATAATGCTGTTGGTGATGTTTATGATGAGAATGAATCTATTGAAGTTTGGATGCTAACTGGACGTGACCAAAGTACAATTATGAAGTCCATGATTGATGAGGGCTTTACTCCTAACACAGGAATTAAAGTGAATATGAAACTTATAGATCCTTCTATTTTGATGAATGCTGTAGTAGCAGGAGAAGGACCAGATGTTGTTTTATCTATTGCACAACAAGAACCAGTAAACTATGCTTTACGTGGGGCTGTTGAAGATTTAACACAATTTGATGATTATGAAGAAGTATTATCAGAGTTCCATGAAAGTGCATACAGGCCATATTATTTAACTGACCATGAGGCTCTTTATGGATTGCCTGAGACACAAAACTTTAATGTAATGTTTTATAGAACAGACATTATTGAAGAACTGGAAGTGGAATTACCTCAGACATGGGAAGACTTGATAGCGATTCTTCCAATTATACAACAAAACAATATGTCTGTTGCCATTCCTTCAACGGAACGTGTACTTCTAGGTGCTAGTAATCCAGACTTGACAGGTTTATTCGGACTTTTATATCAGAATGGCGGAACTATTTATAATGAAGATGGTACTAGAACCTTAATTGATAATGAAGCAGGAATTAGAGCTTTTGAAATGTTCACAAGGTTTTTCACTCATTACAAAGTTCCAACAACTTATGATTTTGCCAACTATTTCCGTTCAGGAGAAATGCCTTTAGGTATGGCGGATTATAAC
>CAYOAJ010000058.1:0-10169 GCA_964401895.1 uncultured Herbinix sp. | reverse complement strand
GATTAACGAGGAAGATTTAAGAATCGATACCTATCGTTCCAGTGGAGCGGGAGGTCAACATGTTAATAAAACTTCTTCGGCGGTAAGAATTACTCATATCCCTACTAATATTGTCGTACAGTGTCAGAATGAGCGCTCTCAACATAGAAACAAGGACAAGGCTATGCAGATGCTTAAGGCTAAATTATATTTGCTTAAACAGCAAGAGGCAGAAGAGAAATTGTCGGATATTAGAGGAGAAGTTAAAGAAATTGGTTGGGGTCATCAGATTAGATCTTATGTTATGCAACCTTATACAATGGTTAAGGATCATAGAACCAATGAAGAGGTTGGTAATATTAATGCTGTTTTAGATGGAGATATTGATCCATTTATTAATGCATATTTAAAGTGGAAGGCATAAAAGGCAAAAGACTAAGGGAGGGTTTAGATGGAAGATATGAAAAAGGCAATATTTCAGTTGGGGGACCAGGTGTACGGCTTCGAGATTTCTAGTGTTAATACTATAGAGAACTATATCAAAGAGAAGTCAAAGGATGATATGCCTGAAAATGTAAAAGGTGTTATAAGTCTAAGAGGACAAACCATACCAGTCTATAGTTTAAGAAGAAAATTCAAAATGGAAGAGAAAGAACCAGATAAAGATACAAAATATATAATTGTGGAATCTAATGATATTGTAATTGCTTATGAGGTAGACGGAGTGAATAGGATAGTTGATTTTGGTGCTAATCAAGTGTTTGATGCACCAGCTATAATCAAAAATAAAGACACCACATACATTAAGAATCTAGTAAATTATGAAGGAAACTTAGTTATTATTATGGAGCCTGATGGCATCTTATCAGATAAAGAACAAAAAGAAATAAAAGCAGCAATATAAATATTGTATTTTAAATTGCTTGACAAATTTGGGAGGAAGTTATGAAAAAATATTTAAGTTTACTTGCTATATTAGTAATGACCTTAAGTCTAATTGTAGGATGTAAAGGGAAAGATGAAAACACTCTAATTGTGGGAACGGAAGCAGGATTTGCCCCTTATGAGTATATGGTAGGAAATGATGTTGTTGGTATTGACATGGATATAGCCCAAGCAATAGCGGATCATTTAGGCAAAGAGCTTGTCATTAAGAATATGGATTTTGATGGTGCTTTAGTAGCTGTAGAAACAGGAAAAGTAGATATGGTTGCAGCGGGGGTCTCAGTAACAGAAGAGAGAAAAGAAAAAATGGATTTCTCAATTGATTATGTTGACTCAACAGAGGTCGTAGTTGTAAATGCAGAAGATCCAATGGTTGCAGATGTTGATGATTTAGATGGCAAGGTAATAGGTGTACAGCAGGGTAACATAGCGGATTTTCATGTAGAAGAAGAGATTGATGCAGGAGAAATAAAACGCTATACAAGATTTGCTCAAGCTGCAGAGGATTTAAAAAACAGAAGAATTGATTGTATTGTTATGGATGAATTTCCAGCGAAAGATCTAGTTGCATCTAATCCAGAATTAGCTATATTAGATGGAGTATTGTTTGAAGACAAGTATGCAATAGCTGTTCAAAAAGGCAATACGGAATTATTAGATGAAATTAATACAGTTATTGAGCAACTGAAAAAAGATGGTAAAATCGAAGAATTCACTGCTGATCATACACAAAGATAGTGTGAAATGAATTTAATTAAGACTTATGGTGGCTGCTTCAAATTGATTTTTTTGAAACAGCCATTTTTATATAATAAAGTATAGGATTGGAGGAAAAAGATGCGGGATTGGATTTTGGATATTTATGATTCTTTTTATAAGGCTATTGTTCCTGACCAAAGATATATGGCATATATTGATGGTGTTAAAGTAACCCTCCTTATATCTTTTTTTGCGATATTATTAGGTATAGCGATAGGGATGATTGTAGCAGTCCTAAAGGTTACATCTACTAAGATGAATTGGAAATGGTTATCTACAATTTGTAATGCTTATGTTAATGTGATTCGTGGGACTCCACTAATAGTTCAGTTATTAATTATGTATAATCTTATTTTTACTTCTAGGAATACAAGTGAGTTGGTGGTTGGGGCCATTTGTTTTGGAATTAATTCTGGAGCTTACGTAGCGGAGATAATCCGTGCAGGAATAGAGGCGATAGATAAGGGACAGATGGAAGCGGGTCGCTCTTTAGGCTTAAGCTATGTACAAACTATGGTTTTAATTATTATGCCACAGGCAGTAAGAAATATCTTACCTGCTTTAGGTAATGAGTTTATTACCTTAATAAAAGAGACCAGTGTAGCTGGTTATATTGCCGTTAATGATTTAACCAAGGCAGCTCAATATATAGGTACAAGAACATGGGATGTGTTGCCTCCCCTTATAATTGCAGCAGCTTTTTATCTAGTTATAGTTCTAGGATTATCTAAATTACTTGCTGTATTTGAAAGGAGGCTGGCAAAGGGTGATTAGAGTAGAAAATCTTAAAAAGGCATTTGGAGACAATTTAGTTTTAAAAGGTATAGATGAAAAAATAGAAAGAGGGGAAAAGGTTGTAGTAATAGGTCCCTCTGGATCTGGAAAGTCAACATTTCTAAGATGCTTAAATCTTCTGGAGAAACCTACAGGTGGTAGGATTTTATTTAATGATGTTGATATTACTGATAAAGATAATGATATTAATAAAACACGTCAAAAGGTGGGGATGGTTTTTCAACAATTTAATTTATTTCCCCATTTGACTGTTAGAAAAAACATTACTCTTGCCCCGGTGAAGTTAGGTATTATGAGTCAGGAGGAAGCTGACGATAATGCTATAAAACTTCTTAAAAGAATAGGTTTATTAGAAAAGATTGAAGCTTATCCAAAACAGCTATCTGGTGGACAACAACAAAGAATTGCAATAGTACGTGCTTTAGCTATGAATCCTGAATTAATGTTATTTGATGAGCCAACATCATCTTTAGACCCTGAGATGGTAGGAGAAGTATTGGAGCTTATGAGTCAACTGGCAGATGAAGGTATGACTATGATAGTTGTTACCCATGAGATGCAATTTGCTAAAAATGTGGCAACAAGGGTGCTTTTTATGGATGAAGGAAAAATTGTAGAACAAAATAATCCTAAAGACTTTTTTGAAAACCCTCAACATCCTAGGTTGAAGGATTTTTTATCTAAAGTTTTGTAAATAATAAACAGTTTAAAAAACTCTTGCAATTATCTTTGGACTATGATAATATTTCTTTCTAGGAAAGACATTTGTACATGCTGAGCACACACTAAGTTATAAAATACTGGATGGAGGAAAGGTATGAGTAAGGAACAATATTTTGTTGTTAAGAGAAAAGCAGTTCCTGAGATATTGCTAAAAGTTGTTGAGGCTAAAAGATTGTTAGACTCTCACAAGGCATTAACTGTTCAAGAAGCAACAGAGGCAGTTGATATTTCTAGAAGTTCTTTCTATAAGTATAAGGATGATATTTTTCCTTTTTATGAGAATACCAAGGGTAAATCCATTACTTTTATGCTACAGATGGACGATAGACCCGGCTTACTGTCTAAAGTTTTAAAACAAGTAGCTAATTCTGAGGCCAACATACTTACAATCCATCAAAGTATTCCAGTCAATGGAATAGCTATGCTTACCCTAAGTATAGACCTATTATCTCGAACGGATAGTGTTACTTCTTTATTAGAAGAGATAGAAACCATGGATGGAATACATTATGTGAAGATTGTGGCTAGGGAAATATAAGAGAAAAGGAAAGGAAGATATAGATATGATTAATATAGCTGTTTTAGGATACGGTACTATAGGTTCAGGTGTTGTGGAAGTAATAGATATTAACGGAGATAGTATTGCAGAAAAATTAGATGAAGAAGTAAATGTGAAATACGTTCTAGACCTGAAAAAATTTCCAGGAGATTCAATTATGGAAAAGCTGGTTGACGATTTCAACATAATACTAGAAGATTCAGAAGTTGAAATAATTGTGGAGACCATGGGAGGAATTGAACCTGCCTATACATTTGCAAAGAAGGCTTTATTAGCAGGCAAAAGCGTTGTGACATCTAATAAGGAATTGGTTGCTGACCATGGTGCAGAGCTTATTGAGATAGCTAGAGAAAAGAATGTAAACTTTTTATTTGGAGCTAGCGTTGGGGGCGGAATACCTATTATAAGACCAATGAATCAGGCTCTTACAGCAGACAAGATTGAAGAAATAACAGGTATATTAAATGGTACAACTAATTATATCCTTACTATGATGAGTGAAGAAGGATTAGAATTTGAAACTGCATTAAAAAATGCCCAAGACATGGGATATGCAGAAAGAGATCCTTCAGCTGACGTTGATGGATTTGATGCATGTAGAAAGATTGCAATACTTACATCCCTTGCTTATGGTAAACAGGTAGATTTTGAAGATATTCATACTGAAGGAATAAGGAATATAAGTTCAAGAGACTTTAAATACGCCAATGCCTTAGGAGCTAGGATTAAACTTCTAGCATCTAGTATGAGGGATGATAAGGGAGATGTATATGCAATTGTAGCACCAGCTATGATTAAAGAGGACAATCCTTTATATGGTGTAAGGGATGTTTTTAATTCCATTCTTGTTAAGGGAAATGTTGCTGGTGATCTAATGTTTTATGGAAGTGGTGCAGGAAAGCTACCAACAGCAAGTGCAGTTGTAGCTGATGTTATAGATATAGCAAAACATCCAGGTAAAAATATTAAGATGATTTGGGATAAAGAAAAACTTCAATTAGCAGATATTAAGCAATTTAAACATAGATTTTTTGTTCGTGTTTCACAGGATGATAAAGTTATGGATCAGATTAAATCTCTGTTTGGAGATGTAGAGATTGTAAGATTGGAAAACAAAACTGATGAATTTGCATTTATCACATCTAGTATTACTGAAGAAGAATTTAAGACTAAATGTGAGCAGATTTATAATGTTAAAAACTATATTCGTGTAAGATACTAAAAAGAGTTGAAAGGTGATGAGTTCATGAAATATATTGTGGTTCTTGGGGATGGAATGTCCGACGAGCCCTTATCAGAGTTAGACCATAAGACCCCTCTTATGGTGGCTAAAAAACCTATGATGGATTATCTAGCCGGAAAATCGGAGATAGGCTTAGTTAATACTATACCAGAAGGTATGAATCCCGGAAGTGATACAGCTAATCTATCAGTTTTAGGTTACGATCCTAAGGTATATTATAGTGGTCGTTCTCCTTTGGAAGCCCTTAGCTTAGGCGTAGATATGAAGGAAACAGACATTGCTATGCGATGTAATTTAGTTACCTTAACAGATGATGACAAACCATATGAGGAAAAACAAATAATTGATCATAGCTCTGGTGAAATATCAACAGAAGATGCGACAGTATTAATGGATGTAATCGCCAAAGAAATGAATAACCATATGTATAAATTTTATGTAGGTACAAGTTATAGGCACCTTATCATATGGGATAATGGCCAAGTTCTTGATTTGGACCAACCCCATGATATTCTTGGCAAGACCATTGGAGGCTACTTACCTAAGGATAAGAATTTAAGAGACATGATGATAAAGAGTTATGATATTCTTAATAATCATCCTATTAATAAAGAGAGACAGGCTAAAGGATTAAATAAGGCTAACTCCCTATGGTTTTGGGGGGCAGGAGTTAAACCAGCTCTTGACTCTTTTGAAGGTAAGTTTGGTAAAAAGGGAGCAATGATTTCCGCGGTAGACTTATTGAAAGGAATTGCTGTTGGCGGGGAGATGAAGGTTGTAGAAGTTCCTGGTGCTAACGGAACTCTTAATACTAATTATGAAGGTAAAGCTGATGCAGCAGTTAAGTTATTACAAGATGATGGATATGATTTTGTCTATGTCCATGTTGAAGCTCCTGATGAGATGGGACACCAGGGAAGTATAGAAAATAAGATAAAAGCTATTGAATATCTTGATGAAAAGGTTATAAAAAGAATTGTTGAACAGATGGATAAATCAGATGAAGATTATAAGGTGCTTATTATGCCAGACCATCCAACGCCAATTGCTTTAAGGACCCACACTGCAGATCCAGTTCCCTACATACTTTATGATAGTAGGAAAGATTTAGACAAGGACTGGACATATGATGAAGAGCAAGCTGCATCAAGTGGCAACTTTGTAAAGAATGGACATACCATAATTAATAAATTATTTGAATAAGGATAAGGAAAGTAGGAGGACGAGGATGTTAATTGTAAAGAAGTTTGGCGGTTCATCTGTTGCCGATAAAGAGAAAATATATAATGTGGCCCGCCGTTGTATAGAAGATTACAAGAAGGGGCATAAGATTGTCCTTGTTCTATCTGCAATGGGTAATGAAACTGATAACATTATAAAGAAGGCTAAGAATATAAATCCTAATCCACCTAAGAGGGAAATGGATATGCTACTATCAACTGGGGAGCAAATATCTGTTTCTTTAATGGCCATGGCCTTGGATTCCCTAGGTATTCCAGTGGTTTCATTAAATGCATTTCAAGTTTCAATGCATACCACATCAGTTCATGGTAATGCTAGGATAAAAAGGATTGACGCCGAGAGAATAAATAATGAACTAGATAAAAAGAGAATTGTTATTGTAACTGGTTTTCAAGGAATAAATAAATATAATGATTATACAACCCTAGGTAGAGGGGGTTCAGATACTACTGCGGTAGCTCTTGCGGCAGCATTACATGCTGATTTATGCGAGATCTATACAGATGTAGATGGTGTTTATTCTGCTGACCCTAGAATGGTAAAATCCGCTAGAAAGCTTGATGAGATTACCTATGATGAGATGATGGAATTAGCCTCCCTTGGGGCAGGAGTATTGCACAATCGCTCTGTAGAGCTAGCTAAGAAATACGGAGTTCACCTATTAGTTCGCTCCAGTTTGAATAAAGAAGAAGGAAGCTTGATAAAGGAGGGTGTAAGCATGGAAAAAACACTTATTAGTGGTGTGGCTGTTGATAAGGATACGGCAAGGGTTGCAGTGATTGAATTAGAAGACCAACCGGGAGTAGCATTTAAACTATTCCATCACTTGGCAAGGCATGATATAAACGTAGATATGATTTTACAATCTGTTGGACGAAACGGAACAAAGGACATATCTTTCACTGTAAATGAAGATGATCTAGAGGAAACAGTAGCTACTTTAGAGAGGCATCGTCACAGTAGTCTTAAATGGAAAAAGGTAGACGTTGAAAAAAATGTTGCAAAACTTTCTATAGTTGGTGCAGGTATAAAATCCCATGCAGGAGTTGCAGCTGCTATGTTTGAGGCCCTATATAATGTTGGTGTAAACATTAAGATGATTTCTACTTCAGAGATTAGGATTACAGTGTTAATTGATGAGAAGTATGTTGATAAAGCAATTAATGCAGTTCATGATAAGTTTTTTTAAGGTAAAGTAGTTGATTTTCCTTTTTTTAGATGATATTATATAGAGAGACTAGTGGACCGGTTACCGGTCCATTTTACCGATTTTAAGTATAAGGAGATAGAAATGAATATATTAAGACAACTTAAAGATGAATTAGGGATTAGATTAGAACAGGTAGAGGCTACCGTTAAATTAATAGATGAAGGAAACACAATCCCTTTTATCGCCAGATACCGTAAGGAAGCAACTGGTTCTTTAGATGATGAACAGTTAAGGAATCTTGGTGAAAGATTAGATTACTTGAGAAATCTTCAAGAGAGGAAAAAGCAAGTAATAGGAACAATTGAAGAGCAAGGTAAGTTAACGGAAGAATTACAACAACAAATTATGGATGCAGGGACCTTGGTTTTAGTGGAAGACTTATATAGACCCTACCGTCCGAAAAGAAGAACCAGGGCAACTATTGCTAGGGAGAAAGGTCTAGAAGGACTGGCTAATATAATTAAAGAACAAGAGGCAGAAAAACCAATAGCTGAACTAGCTGTAGACTACTTATCGGAAGAAAATGAAGTAGCCACAGTTGATGATGCAATAGCAGGAGCTATGGATATAATTGCTGAGGACATATCTGACAAAGCGGAATTTCGTACTTATATTAGGGAAACTACCATAGAAGAAGGGAAGATTTCATCAGAAGCAAAAGATAAAGAAGAAAAATCAGTTTATGAGATGTACTATGATTTTGATGAAGCCATTGAAAAGATACTTGGACATAGAATTTTGGCTATTAATCGTGGTGAAAAAGAAAAGATACTTACAGTAAAGGTATTAGCACCAGAAGAAAGAATTCTACGATACCTAGAAAAGAAGATTATTGCAAAGGAAAATGAACATACAGATGGTATCTTAAAAGAAACAATAGCAGATAGTTATAAGAGACTTATTGCCCCATCTATAGAAAGGGAGATAAGAAGTGATCTTACAGAGAAAGCAGAAGATGGAGCAATAAAGGTTTTCAGTCAGAATCTTTATCAGCTACTTATGCAACCCCCTATAACAGGTCATACTGTTCTAGGATGGGACCCTGCATTTAGAACAGGGTGTAAACTTGCAGTTGTAGATAGTACAGGTAAGGTTCTAGACACAGTTGTTATATTCCCTACTAAGCCGCAAAGCAAGGTGGAGGAATCAAAGAGGATTTTAAAGAAGTTGATAGAAAAGTACAATATAAGCATAATTGCTGTTGGAAATGGAACTGCTTCTAGGGAGTCTGAAATATTTATAGCTGAATTTCTTAAAGAAATTAAAAAGCCTATTAGTTATATTATTGTAAATGAAGCAGGAGCCTCAGTATATTCTGCAAGTAAGTTAGCCACAGAGGAATTTCCTGATTATGATGTTGGTGAAAGAAGTGCTGCTTCCATAGCTAGAAGGTTGCAGGATCCTTTATCAGAGTTAGTTAAAATTGATCCTAAATCCATAGGGGTTGGTCAATATCAATATGATATGAACCAGAAGAAACTTAGCGATGCTCTTGATGCTGTTGTTGAGGACTGTGTTAATAAAGTAGGTGTAGATCTTAATACAGCGTCTGTTTCTTTATTAGAAAGGGTATCAGGTATAAGTAAGTCTGTAGCTAAGAACATTATTGCTTATAGAGAGGAAAATGGCAGATTTTATAGCAGGAAAGAACTTTTACAGGTTCCTAAGTTAGGTCCTAAGACTTTTGAACAATCCGCAGGATTTATGAGAATACGAGATGGGGAAAACCCATTAGATGCAACGGGAGTTCATCCAGAATCATATAAGGCCACTGAAAGTTTGTTAGAGAAGCTTAATTTAGGAATGGATGATATTAAGGAAATACAGAAGAAGGTATTAAAGCAAAGTAAGTCCAATACAATAGATGATAAGAAGGTTAAGAAAGAGAAAAAGCCAGCAATAAAAGTTAAAAATCAAAATACAGCTTTTGGAAAGGCTTTAATGGAAGCTGTAAGTGGGGGTATCCAGGATATAGATGTTAAAGAAGATAGGGAAGTGTCATATAATTCTCCTATTGCTAGCAGAATAAACTCTCCATCAAAATTAGCTAAAGAATTAGATATTGGTGAAATAACTTTAAAGGATATTATTAATGAGCTGGAGAAGCCAGGAAGAGACCCTAGAGATGAGATGCCAAAGCCTATACTCCGTACAGATGTATTAGACCTAAAAGATCTATCAGAAGGAATGGTATTAAAGGGAACTGTACGTAATGTTGTAGACTTTGGTGCATTTGTAGATGTTGGGGTAAATCAAGATGGCTTAGTTCATATATCTCAGCTAACTGATAAGAAATTTATAAAACATCCTTTAGATGTAGTTAGTGTAGGAGATGTAGTTGATGTAAAGGTCCTAAGTATAGACATAGATAAGAATAGAATACAACTTTCTATGATAATATAATAGATTGTGAAATGGTTGACAAGAATAAGAACTTATTATAGGATATACTTATAAAATATAACAAGGTTAAATCTTCGGGGCAGGGTGAAAATCCCGACCGGCGGTGATAGTCCGCGACTCACATATATTTTTAAGATAAATTTAAATGTGATTGATTTGGTGAAAATCCAAAACCGACAGTAAAGTCTGGATGGTAGAAGAAGGATGCTTAAAGTGCCATGCTTAATGCCTCAATAAAAAATTGTGGTTTTATGTATGGCATCTTTTTTATTCATGGCATCTAAGCCGAGGTTTTTCCTTTGATTAAAAAA
>CAYOAJ010000057.1:5721-10233 GCA_964401895.1 uncultured Herbinix sp. | reverse complement strand
TTCTTCACAAAAAGTAAAGATATTAAACGTTCCCCATATAACTATACATGATTTTGGTAAAAAATCAAATAAAATCTTATTTTTAAAAATTATTTTACCATGATTTCTTTGTTTATATATAAAAGTTATTAAATCAACTAGTAACCTTCCACAACTTTTAATTGAGATTTCTATATTTTAAGTTAATATCGCCTTGTCTTTAAATTAATACCTAAATATTTTATGTCATTTCGTATTATATATTCATTATCTCTCTTTAAACATCATATAAAACTAACAAATTATTTTAAAAAAACCCGTAAAATATTCATCTTCCACTCATTATCATAAGGCGGATACCTAAGTGGAAGGTCAAATCTTTTAGCCTTCTTTACAACCCCTTTACTATGGGTAAAGGTTTCAAAGCTTGTCTTTCCATGATAACTGCCCATACCACTACTTCCTACTCCTCCAAATGGAAGATTACTACTTGCAACATGCATAATTGTATCATTAATGCATCCTCCACCATAGGAAAGCCGCCTGTTGACTAATCTCTCCATCTCTTTGCTTTGTGTAAATAAGTATAAAGCTAAAGGTTTTTCTTGCCTAGCCATAAAGTTCAACATTTCTTCCCTGTCATCATAGGTCAAGATGGGGAGAATAGGGCCAAATATTTCTTCCTTCATAACAGGACAATCCCATGTAACTTTATCAAGAATAGTCATCTCAATCTTTCTTTCTTCTGACTTGTTTTTTCCTCCGTATATAACATCAGCATCTTCAATCAACTTGGTAAGACGGTCAAAATGGTGTTGATTTATAATACAGGGCATATCCTTATTTTCCAACATATCCTCACCTAGGAGAGAGGGAATGACCTTCTTCATCTCCCAAATAAGTTCTTCTTTCACACTGCTATGGACTAATACATAGTCAGGTGCTACGCAGGTCTGTCCTGAGTTGATACTCTTACCCCAGATAATTCGCTTTGCCGTAAGGCTAAGGTCTGCTGTTTCATCAACTATACAGGTACTTTTTCCACCTAGTTCTAAGACAACTGGGGTTAGATTCTTTGAAGCACGCTCCATAACCTGCCTGCCTACATTCACACTACCTGTAAAAAATATAAGGTCAAATTTCTCATCTGGCAGATCATAACTTCCTTCTTCCTTACCTTCTACCACAGCAATATATTTCTCTGGAAATGTGGATGATATGATTTCCTTAATAATGGCTGAACTTGCCGGTGCACTAGCAGAGGTTTTTAGGACTGCACAATTACCTCCAGCAATAGCCCCAATAAGCGGCATAATTGAAAGGTGAAACGGATAGTTCCAAGGTGAAACAATTAGAACAACTCCATAAGGATCATGATAGATACGACTTCTAGAAGGAAAATGAGTTATGGGAGTAGGAGGACGTTTTGTCTTGGCATAGCTAGGTAGATTTTTTATCATATGACTAAGTTCTTGAAGAACAATTCCTATCTCCGTCTCGTAGGCTTCAAAAGGGGATTTGCCCAAGTCTTCATTTAATGCTTTCATAATTTTATCTTCGTATTTTAAAATAGCCTGCCTAAGTTTCCTTAAATTTCTTATCCGGTGACTTATGGGTAAAGTTCCACCCTTATAAAAAAATTCCCTTTGTTTAGATACTAACTCTTTGTTTCTCATGGTTAACCTCCTTTACCTTTTTATAGTTTTAATTCTAAATATAAAATAATAATATAAATAAATCATAACAAGCCCAATAAATATTCTAAAGGGCAATATTTTCACTGAATATGCAGATATAAGCAAAACACTTGTTGCCAATAACAAAAGTTTTACCTTGGTCTTTAATTCCATAGACCTACTTTCAAGAAAGTCTTCAAGATGATCTTTATATAGCCTTGTAGACATAAACCAATTATTAAACCTATCAGAGCCCCTAGTAAAGAAAAATGAGGCAAGTAAGAGAAAAGGTGTAGTTGGTAAAACTGGTAGTACAGCTCCTAAAGCTCCAATAGTAACAAATACAAAAGCTAAAGTAATATACAATAGCTTTTTCAATTTCCCATTCACAAAATATCATCCTTCCATAAAACCAAAATAATTTGTACTAGGAACAAATTATTAAGATTACAAGTATTTATCATTATAATATACTTTACCTAGTTTATACAAGGAATGATATGTAATAGGCTTTAAAAAAGGCACCTAACATTTCTGCTAGATGCCTTAAAGTTGTTTTTCTTAATATCTTATTCACTATATTCTGATAATGGTTTTAGCTCCCAACCAGGTCCAAATTTATGCATTCTAATTTGTGGCCACTGGTCATAGTGATGTTCATAATCACCATAATCCATTTCATTTGCATAAACGACGCCACTTTCTGCTCCATTAGAAAATGCATCTTTATTTATCAACTCTAACGAGTCCGGGATAACTATTACTTCCAAGTCATTATCTCTAAAAGAATAATGTCCTACTACTTCTATCTCATCGGGAAGCACAACTTCTTTAATTTTATTTCCATAGAAAGCTGACATTTCTATAACTTTTACATCAGGTCCTAAAACTAGATCTTGTATATCATTTCCATAAAAGGCAGATTCTCCGATAACTGTAACTGATTCTGGAAGTTCTAGCGCTTCTATATTGTTGTCTGCAAACGTCTCCGCTTTAATTTCAGTTAATTTAAAGCCCTCTTCAAATTCAAGTGTGGTAATAAAGTTGTCATCGAATGCATTTCTCTCAATCTCTTCTAGAGTATTTGGAATAAACAGTGACTTTAGAATGCCTTCACTAAAAGCACCTTCCCCTATAATTCGAACACTTTCTGGAATCACCACTTCTCTAAACTGACCCTTTTCAAAAGCGTAATTTTCAATTCTCTCTATAGTGTTAGGAATGACAACTGATGTTATGTTCTTATCAGAAAATGCATGCCCTCCTATTTTCTATTATAGCTTCTGTCATATAATGTCAAGCTAATCCGCAAACAATCTTATACCATATGTAGGAGTAAATCAATCAATATTATTCTTGCTAGTTAAGGCTCAATTTCTTTGATTATAAACTTCATCTTAAAATTTGCTTATACAAAACTTTTCACCTTTTTAAATGTATAAATATTAGCATAGTTTAAGCTCTATTATAATAGTAAAACTCCTGATAGATTAGATGATAAAACATGATTATCTTTAATCTACCAGGAGTTTTTGTAAAAATTCACACTATAATATTATTATATCTAAAAAAAATATCTTTTAATCCAATAAGAAATTTCTTGGTGCCTCCTTGTCACTTCCAGTGTTTGCTATAAAACCAATAGTAACCTTTTTCCCAGGAGCAAGATTCAAATCCCAAGATGGATTTTTAACTGTAACCTTACTTCCTGATTGGCTTACTAACTCTGCTCCCCATAGGTCAGTAATGTTACTGTTATAGTCGAAAGTCAAGGTCCATCCATTATATGTTCTTGAAGAATTATTCTCGATTTCAATCTGTCCCTGGAAGCCAAATCCCCAATCACTTATAATTGTATATTCACATTTTATGTCATCTGTTGGTACAGGTGTAACTGTTGGCCTTGGTGTCACAGTTGGTGTTGGAGTAACTGTTGGCCTTACCGTAGGTGTTGGGGTAACTGTTGGCCTTACTGTTGGTGTTGGAGTAGCTGTTGGCCTTACTGTTGGTGTTGGAGTAGCTGTTGGCCTTACCGTAGGTGTTGGGGTAGCTGTTGGTCTTATAGTCGGAGTTGCTGTTGGACTTATGTCACTTCCTTCTCCTGGTTCTAAGCCATATATCTTAACCCCATTATCATATACAGGTATATAAGGAGTCATACCTTTAAAACTGACAGCACTGTAGTCAGGTGAACTGCTTAGGTTTTGATATGACCAATCATTTTCAAAAGTTCCTACTCCATTAGGCAATGATATTTCTACATTTGCATCTTTTTCACACATCTGCCATTCAGAAGGCATTATCTGGGTTCCTGTAAAGTCAACTATAAAATAATAAATATTATCCCTATATTTATTTAGTCCAGAAAGTGTAGCTCCCTCATGTGAACCTAGTTTTAACTGAACATCTTCTACCCCATATCCCGCTTCAAATACTTCTGTTAGATCCATATAGTAACGGCATGAAAGCATATCTTTCATTGTTGCTGGCCTAGTAGACCGGTTATTCACTTGGAATAAAAGGCTTAATCGACCATAGCCTTCATAGACAATCCAGCATCTAGCGAAATATTCTTCTATATCATCTTCTTCAGCTATAAAATCTTCTGGCTGTGGCCAGTTATCAAGTGGTTCACCACCATACATGTCATACATTTTAGCTAGAGAGCCTACAAATCCAGCATTATAATCTGTTGCCACTTCATTTAGCATATAATCTGTAATATCATCTTTCCAGCTATCATCTGATGCCGGTCCTCCAACCAAGGCTCCATATAAAATATTTCTATGGTAAGCAGGTGTTGTTAGCTGGCTGGTCCATGAGCCATGAGCAGTTCTATGATGAGGATGCTTAGGAG
>CAYOAJ010000057.1:0-5711 GCA_964401895.1 uncultured Herbinix sp. | reverse complement strand
TTTTCTCCAAAGCCTACTACATAGCTACCATTTCTGGGGTTATCCCCTAAAGTATAATTAATCTGCTCCTCAGCAAAATTCCTATAGGCTTCCTTCTTAGAAGCTGTTCCCACAGTATTATCATCAGACCATACAAATGCTAAAAAGGCTGCAGTAGAGGCATAACGAAGCGAGCCCCATTGGGAAAGCCAAGCTAGTCCTCCTGGTGTATATGTTATACCACCATTTGGCAACCAGAAATCCAAGTTTTTCTCAACCATAGCTGCATATTCTTGATCCTTGGTTACCTGTGCTATCTTTAATGCCGCCCCATAACTAACATCATCCCAGCAGTGGGTATGGGTCCCGCCCAGTGATGTAACTGGTAAGGCAGACATCGCCTTATCAAGATAGAAATCATCATTGGTCTTAATATAAAGCCAGATTCCGCTCCATGCAATATCATCCAAGTAGCTACCTGAAGGATACAATGTTCCTAGTGGATTTTTTCCTCTGTACTTGTCAGCAAAATCAAAAAGCTCTTTACTATGCTGTAGACAAGTCTCGGCATAGGCAGGGTCTGTCTCTTCAAATATAATAGAAGCTATGGCAAGTGCTGCTGCAGTTGAACCTGCCACATCAGATCCTGGTGTAGTGGTGTCCACCCAGAAAGAAGTCCTCTCCGTTGTGTAATCAAGAAGCTCATGGGGTACCCATACTGAATGATCTGAGGCTTCATAACCACACATATAATATAATAGATTCGGACTTGGATGGGCCTTTATAAAGAAATCTGTTGCCCATTTAATTTCATCAAGTATAATATCTAACTGTCCTGATTTTTCAAATGCCTCCCTGTATTCATATACAGCCCAGCCTAATTGCCCTGCTGCATAGGACATTGGGTGTGTGAACTTTATGCCGTCTCCTGCATCTGCCCAACCTCCTGTTAGATCAAGACCTACATCTTGTCCATCTGTCATTGCTGCATCTGCCCTATAAGGCAAGATGTAATCATCCGGCAAATCACCTAGACGATTTGCCTTATAGAATAGAATCGCCTTCTGCATTGCCTCCCCATAATTATAATAGGAATCCCCAGACCTCGGAGATGTTGACGCTTCTGTTTGAGACACATAAATTAATGAAGATAAGACTAATGAAAATGTCAGTACTAATGCTATTACTCTAGTGTAACTCTTCTTAAATAAAACACTTTTTACAAATTTCCTCATAACCTTCCCCTTTCTTAAATACCTAGTTTAATGTTATATTATTCAAATCTTTTCTAGCTAATAAATAACACACTTTTACACATATGTCAATATGTGGTTTAAAAGTCTATTTTTAGGGTGACTTTTCAAGATAAAAAACACCTCCCTCTACCTTAAAAGGCACAGAAAGGTGTTTCATCTGTCTCATATATAACCTTGTTGTCTTTGAATTGAACTATTTTTGCATTAGTTACAGTATTGATCTTACAGTCTTCTATAACGAGATTTAATCTATAAAACTGCATGTGAAAATTATTAATAAATAATATGGGGCTTTATTATAATTTTATCTTAATAACCACTTGGTCTTAATAGGATATCTGGATGAACTTATATAAAAGCCACCATTCTCAATATTTTTCCACCTTTTATTTTTAAATTGAAAATCCATTAATATATAAGTTAATACTATATCTTTTTCCTCTCCCCCATCTAATTCAAAGTTTAGGTCACATAAATTGAGCCTACTAAATAAAATTGGATCAATTCCGTTGGAATATCCAGTTCTTTCTATGTTGTTGTTATATGTAGTTACAATCTGCTTTTCATCTCCCTTGTTTAAGTAGGTGGACTCGACTAATATACCTATTATCTCCCCTTCATATTCATGCCTATATTCATATGTCTTTTCTAATTCCTCTTTGTCTAAAAACATCACTCCATTAACTTTCATCCAGATATCATTATTTACTTGATATTGAACACCAAGGGGTATTTCTTTTATTTTAACTTGTTTAAACTTAGAGTTAATACGATAAACACCAATACTATATCCTATGGATAGAACAAGCAATACAGCAATAATTATATAAATTTTCTTTTTTCTCATATGCTTTCCTTTATCCTTCCTGCTTCCATAATAAAAATTTTATCAGAAAGGTCATTTAACTCTTCTAAATCATGGGATGTAATAATAATTAGGGCTCCTCTTTCCTTTTCTTTTTGCAAAAGAGCCACTACCTTGTTGACACACTCCTTATCTAAAGCGTTGGTTGGCTCGTCTAATAATATTAAATCCGGTTTTTCCATAATAGCCGCGGCAATCCCTAATTTCTGTTTCATCCCTAATGAATAGGCTTTATATTTCTTCTTAAAAGTACTTCTTTCAAGACCAACATCCTCCATTGTCTGCTCTATCTCATCTTTACCCACAAGTCCTTTTATATCCACTAGCATTTTCAAATTGTCATAGCCTGATATGCTGGGTATAAAGCCAGCCTGCTCTATTAATATACCTATACTTTTAGGAAAGCTAATATCCACTCCTAATACATCTCCATCTACTATAACTCTTCCTTTTGTTGGCTTAATAAGGCCACTTATACCCCGTAAGAGCATTGTCTTACCACTTCCATTTTTACCTTTAATTCTGTAGATCATGCCCTTATTCATGCTTATTGTTATATCTTTTAATACTTTTTGTCCATCAATTATCTTTGTGAAATTTTCAATTTCTAGGTACATTATAAATCCCCCTTCTTACCGATTATGTCTTGCCTCTTAAAGTAGAAATAACCTAATATAAAAGATAAAATGATACTTGCACAGGAAATCCCTATTCCTTCAATATATAATAATTTATCTGCCCGTAATAACATTGAATAATTTCCAAGCAACCATTTGTTACACCAGTATGCTGACCGACTAAGATAAGCAATCATAGCTATTACAGCTATCAAATTATTAAACAAGAAGGAAATCAACATCCCCATAAAACATAATGTTGTAAATATAATTACTGGCATAATAAGTGTCCCTACAACCATCTCGCTTTTGATAAAATTAGTTAGATCTAATCTAGCCACATGGTAAGCAATTTCATAATTTGCTTGATAAAAACTGCCTCCTTGCACAGCTGTAAAGGCTACAGCCACAATAAGAATACAAAGGTGATACACACACGCTGAAACTAATATATAAATTCCTTTACTAAGCCACCATTGCCATTTACTCCCTACCCTAATTAATAACTGATAACCTCTTTCTATATAATCATTCTTGGGATAAGTGGCAATTACCAGCAAAAGATAACCATGTATCAAGATCCATTCAACTGGAATATCAAACATATCTAATTGACTTAGCCCCCTTATAACTTCTTTACCCCTAAAAATATATATAAGATAATCCCAAAAGCCAATTACACTATTATGAGAAATCTCTTTGTAACTGTATACCTTATTATTAAAAAATAAAAACAGTATAATAATTAATAACAAAAAAGTAATTATTTTTTTATACTGTAATAGGATACCGTTTTTCAAATCATAGATAACTTGTCTCCTTAATAATCTAAATTTATCTTTCATACACCCACTCCCCCTTTTTAATTGCTTTATACATGATAAGCGCAAAAATAAAGGCCATTATTACAGTATAGGAAAAATATAATATAGGAACCCTAGAGTCTTCCCATAGGAAGTAATCCATATTTATAAACCTATAAAACAGAGGAACCTTCTTCTGAACCACTTCAAACACACTTATAATAGCTATTAATAAAAAGGTTAATAGGTCATTATGTAACTTCATCTTAAGAACAATTGCAGCAAGACATATATATAAATTCCTTATAAACATAGTTATAAAAGCTAATACAATCACTTCATTTATCTGGACGTCACCATTCAAATTATCTGTTATGGCGTAGTAGATACTAAACTTGCTATTCCAATTAATAACTTCTTTAACTTGAAAGCTAGATATAAAAGTTACAATTATCATAGATATAGGGGTTACTACAAATGAAAGAAAAACCCCTTTTATAAGTTTTCTCCTGAGCCAATTCCTCCCTGTCTCTAAACGAATAAGTACATTAGTTAATTGATCATTCTTTGTAAAGTTAGTAAATAAGATTAATATAAAAGGCATAACTAATATTCCATAAGCACGAGGCTTTAAAAACCAAACGTATGCATCAGCAAGACAATAAGATTGTCCATAATAATATATGCCATTATAATTACTAACCGCATATAGCAGAAATAAAAAGGAGAATACAAATAATAAAACACCAATTAACCTTAGATTATTTTTTACTTCATAAGTTAGAAAAGACACCTTGTTTTTTCTATTAGTAAACATCTTCTTTTTTCCCTTTCACCATAAATACAAGATATGACAGAATAAAAAGTAACACAAAATAAAAAAGATAAGAAGCAAAGCTACTATTACTTGTTCCCCCATTTAAAATATAAAACAAAGAGTATTCTGTCTTGTCTAGCAAATTAGTTAAGGAATAAATAAAGAAATACAGAACAAAAGGCCCAATAACTACTCCAAATTTATGGTCAAAATAATAACTACAACTTAATGATATGGTTGCAAATAACCCAGCAAATATAAGGTTTATTAATATAAACATCAATATATACAAGATTGGTTGACGATAAAAGAGCTCATACCCCATGGACTTGCAAGTTATTGTAGTATTACAGCCATTGTCAGGTATTAGCATCGGAAGAAACAGTGCAGATAAGGCAAGATTTAAAATCAAAGGGATTACAACTACAACCCCTCCTGACAAAAAAACTGCTAAATATTTCGCCTTGAAATATTCCTCTTTTTTTATCCTTGTACAAACATTAACTAAATATCCACTTGACCTATCTTCAAAAAACGAACTTCCAAATGGCATTACTGCTAGTAAAGGTATTATCATAAAAAAGATATAACTTTGCACTGGAAATAATACAATCCCCATCCAGTTATAAAATAACCCTTCTGGTATGTAAAGAGGATCACCAGTAAAAAACTCAGATGAACTTATAAGAAATTTATGGGTAGGGATTATTACTGAAATAACATGCCATATGGCAAGACCACATCCAACAAGTAGGGATATGCCCATGCCTGTACTTTTAAAAGCCCTTTTTATTTCATTTTTATAAATGGCACTCATTCTTCTACCCCTTTCCAATCAAGCTTTACTAACTTCTTGTTGTCCAGATCCTGCCCATAACTTACACCATAATTATTAATATAAACATATAGATCAGAATCCTTTAAATATTCATCATCAACCAGGTAGACAATATTAAATTCTCTTACTTCTCCCTCTTCCATTACACACTTCAGAGCGTCTCTACTATTGACTGGAACTGGGTTATTTGAGGTAAATGCTTCATATCCCCTTAGTAACTCTGCACCTTTATATAAATAGGGCTTTAATGTGTTTAAATACAAGGTTTGTGAATCCTTGCGGCTCTTAAATTCTACGTTAAGAATTAGATAAGAATAAGGACCAATAGTATTACCCTCTTCATCTATGTGCCCATAAAATCCATCATCCTTATTGAAGTCTCCTAATTCTTTCGAAAGGGAAACATCTTTGAAAACATAAGTAAAATAGTCTGTCTTTATCTCATCATCCTGGCTTAATACTGGCAATCCCTCATGTTGTTGGCTTATTTCTACTGAAATATCATCTTCTATATCTGTATTATCAGTTTTTGTATT
>CAYOAJ010000056.1:0-10364 GCA_964401895.1 uncultured Herbinix sp. | reverse complement strand
ATAGCCTCCTTTTAATTTTTTAATAAAAATGCAGATAAAAAGGCCAGGGTTTTATCCCTGACCTAATATATTTGAACTTTAGTATGCGAAAATATTTATTAATTAAATTGTTGTCCAGCCACCATCAACTGTAAGTAACTGACCTGTCGTATAACTAGATGCATCAGAAGCAAAATAAACAAGAATACCATCTAGTTCTCCATCTCTACCTGGTCTACCCATTGGACAAAATGTTTTAACAACCTCTAAGAAAGCTTCATTCTCTATTACATCCCCTGTCATTTCACTTGGGAAATATCCAGGACCAATAGCATTAACAGTAATACCATGTTTCGCCCACTCATTTGCTAAGGCTTTTGTCATCATATGAACAGCACCCTTTGTAGTACAGTAAGCACTAACAGGAGAATCCTTCATAGCAACAGTACTGTGAATAGAACCTATGTTAATAATTCTACCATATTTCTTTTCAATCATAATCTTTCCTACTTCACGAGCAAAATAATAAACGCCACTTATATTGACATCCATCATAGTTTCCCATGTTTCGTCGTCTTGTGATTCAGCTGGCCCTGTCCAACCAAGTCCTGCATTATTAACTAATATGTCTATTGTTCCAAAATGTTCCTTAATATCATTTACTGCACTTTTAATTTGCTCAACATCAGAAACATCACATTTGCTTGCAAAACAACGTACTCCTAATTTCTCTATATCCTTTTTAACTTCTTCTAATCTTTCTACTCTTCTAGCTACAATTGCAATGTCTGCACCAGCTCTTGCTAAAGCCTTTGCAAATTGTACACCTAACCCAGATGAAGCTCCTGTAACAACAGCAACCTTACCTTTTAAATCAAATAGTCCTGACATAGCATTCCTCCTATTGGTGTTTTAATCGTCTGTTTTTATTGTTCGTTATTTTTTTAACACATTTATAAGTATAACAGACTTTGTATGTTTGTCAATAGTTTACGCACTTTTTAATTATTTTATAAGTTAAAATTCCACTACTAAGGCTTACAAACTCCACATGGATTATAACCTTGCTTAATTAATTCATCCCTAGTAAGATTACTTTCTTTCTTGTTTCTCTCAGTCATTCCTTCTACAGCAGAACAATCTTCATAGTGAATCTTTTTAGAATTTGTATTTAAGATGTATATAATATCTGTATCATCGTATAAGCCTATAGACTGATTATATTCATCTGGATCTAGATTAGGAAATTCATCTACTATTACATTCCCCTTTAATGTATATGTAAACTTATAATAACTTGGAATCTGTGTCTCAGTATTGGGATAGCTTATTATAGCTTCAAAGTCACTGCAACCACCGGCATCTCTTATAACCTGTTCCATATAGGCCTGATCACCATGGCGGTTTAAGTTGGCATTTTGTGGTGTAATATTATAGGCATTTGCAACCCCACCAAGGGAATCTGCAATAACATGGCCCCTATCATAACCAGTATCAGCCCCAACTCCAGGAACATCCGCCATTCTAGAATAGTATCTTCCATCAGAATTAACATCCTCTGTATAATCATCTTGTAAAATAATCTCATCCGCAACAACTTTTATTAATTGACCATGCTCATTAGTAAATGCCCAATAATCTCGATTTCCAAAACCGATATTTACTGCAACATTTGCCTCCCTATGACCAGATGTATCTCCCCCTGCAACTTCAATTATCCTATAGCCTTGGAAGATATCCGATACTTGAGTTTCTCCTCCTTGTGATATATCTGCTATATTTGGTGAAATAAATGCTGATACAATTATTAATGCAATAGTAGCTATTAGTATATTTTTTAATGTTTTCTTCAATTGAATAGACCTCCTTATGTTGTTTACATTATACTACACTCATTGTTGTTTTAGCTAGTTATAAGGCAATAAAAGAGGTCAAACCTCCTATAAAATCATAAGAGAATAGACCTCTATTACTCACTTTATGCTACTATTTTGTTATCGTTCCATCTATATCCCACAAATCTTCCCAGCCTTCTGCATCTTCCCAAAGAAAAACTTGGCCTTTTATAAGTCTACAGTTTTTATCTGCTGCTTTTATTATCTCCATTTCTTCATCAGTTAATGGATCTTCGGTTACAGCACGTAAGTTGTCCATATAGTTTTTTTCCTTAACTGAAAAAGGAATTGGAATTTGTCCTCTTTGGACTGCCCACTTCAAACATACAATAGCCGGATGAACATTATGAGCCTCTGCAATAGAAACTATCTCTGGCATTTCTATATCCACAACATCATCTTCTGTTTTGTCTCTTTCTGGTCTTCCTGGTGAGCCAATAGGTGAAAATCCAATGGGCTGAATCTTCCGCTCCACACAATATTCAAATAGTTCTGGCTGCTGGAAGGATGGGTGCAACTCCATTTCTATTGCTGCTGGTTGAATTCTGCAAAGAGGCAAAACAGCTTCTAGTTTAGGAATTGTCATATTAGACATACCAATATGCTTTGCTAGGCCCATATCAACGATTCTTTCACATTGCCTCCAAGTCTCCATAAACTCATCTACACTAAATGGCCTGGAGTCTGGATTTCTAGCATCACCATCTGCAAAAGGAGCATGATAATTTCTAAAGGGCCAGTGAACAAAAAAGATATCTACATAATCAAGTTGAAGGTCTCTTAAGCTTTTGGCAAGTGAAAGAAGAACATCCCCTTTGCCATGCATGTCATTCCAGACCTTTGTGGTAACAATTAGTTCTTCCCTTGTTACTGTTCCTTTCTCAAAAGCTGCCTGAAACACTTGTCCAATCTGGTCTTCATTATGATAGGCTGCTGCACAATCAAATAGTCGATAGCCACCTTCAATTGCTCCTGCAACAGCTTTAGATACCTGGTTTGCTCCATATCTATCTGAGCCAAATGTCCCCATGCCAATGGCCTGGATCTTAGTCCCATCATATAATGTTTTTTCTGGTACTAGTTTAGGATCTATAGGTTTTATCATCTACATCCTCCTCGTTTGCTATGTTTATGTCATTTTATAATTTACTTATTTCTATCTTGTCAAGCATATCTTTCATATCTTCTTTCACAAAATATCCAGTTTCTTCTCTTAAGGCAGATGCTACAGAAATTGCACTAGCTAATCGAATTGTATCAATTAATTTCATATCCTCTTTTAATCCAATAGCAAAACCTGCAATCATTGCATCTCCACAACCAACAGTGTTAACCGCTTTAACTTCTGGGACTGTAGCCCTATAAGCTCCTTCTTCAGATACAATTAATGAACCATCTTTACCTAAAGATATAACAACTATCTCTATCCCTTGCTTTTGTATCTCTTTAGCAATGTTTACTAATTCTTCTTTACTTTTTAATTTCCTACCTGCTAACATCTGAATCTCATCAATATTGGGCTTTATCATAGTAGGTCTTGCGTCAATCCCATCTATTAATCTTTGTCCACTGGTATCCAGTATAACTTTTTTCCCATACTCTTTTCCTAAAGCTATTATTTTCTGATAAATATCATGACTTGTACCCCTTGGAGCACTACCAGAAATAGTAACTACTGAACACTTAGGCAGCAAATCTTCGATGGCCTCAAATAACCTATCTTCATCCTCTTTACTAACATTTACCCCTGGTTCTAAAAGTTCTGTCTGCGTCTTGTTAATCTTATCGTAGATATTAATACAAGAGCGACTTTCACCTAAAACATTAGTAAACTTGTTTTTTATCCCTCGTTTATCTAGCTGTTCTATTATATAGCAACCAGCATTACCAGCAACAAAGCCTGTTGCTGTAACTTCTTGTCCTGCAATTTTTGCAACTTTAGATACATTAATACCTTTTCCGCCTGGTTCATAGTTACATTCTATTACACGATTAACTTCATCTACCTTAAAATCATTTATTATATATCTCTTGTCTATTGATGCATTTAATGTAACTGTTAATATCATATCTATCCTCTCCCCACTAATTCATCAAAAGTACTTTTCCTTTTACTTGGCCTGGGTTTTTGAAAAGTTGAAAGGCCTTATCTGCTTCACTCATGTGGAACTTTTTATATATAAATGCTGGGTCGAATTTTAATTGTCCTGTTTCAAAATAATGTGCAGTTAGATCCCATTCCTTACCTGGAAAGGGAGCAGAATATGACATCCATGAACCTGTTAAATTAAATTCTTTCCTATTCATATTCTCCCACATCTTAGGTGTAAATACTAGGTCTCTTGTTGGTGTTCCTATAAAGCAAACTTGTGCCTTATTAGATGCTAATTCAAATGCCATGTACATTGTATCTGTAACCCCTGCTGCTTCAAAGACATAGTTATATCCCCTGTCAGCCGTTATATCCTTTGCCTTCTCCATAAAGTCCTTGTCTAGGGTATTAATAGTTTCATCTGCACCAAGTCGTTTCGCTAGCTCTAATCTGTCATTATTAACATCAAAGACAACCACCTTCTTGGAGCCAAAGATTTTAGCCCACTGCATGGTAAAGATTCCTATAGTTCCTCCACCAAGAACGGCTACATAGCCACCAGCCTTGTAATCAGCTTGCAATACACCGTGAAGTGCCACTGCAGAAGGCTCAAACATAGCTCCCTGTTCATATGAAATACTTGAATCAAATTTTACTGCATTTTGCTCAGGTATTACTACATATTCTGCAAAGCTTCCCTGCTCTCTTGAACCTATAAAGCTATAGAAATTGCAAAGTGAGAAGTTACCATGCTGACAATCCTCACACTTCATACAAGGAAGTAAAGGTGCTCCTGACACACGGTCTCCTATCTTAAGACTAGTAACTCCTTCTCCAACTTCTACAACATCTCCTGAAAACTCATGGCCTAATACAATAGGGTAGAAATGGGCACCATTGTCTAGTACTCTTGGAACATCAGACCCACAAATTCCTGTTGCTACCACCTTAACTTTTACAGTTCCTGGCTTTACCTTTGGTGTCTCATAATCATCATAACGAATATCTTCATTACCATATAAAACTGCTGCTTTCATCTTATTTCCTTTCTCCATACTTTCTCATCGTCCCTTTAAGCTTGTTATATATCTCTAAGTAAATCTCATAATTCCTTTTATATATACTATGGTTTTCCATATTAGGAGTGTGTTCTCTATTTACTTCAATAAGATGGTCTACTGCTTGATTAAAATCCTGGTAAAGCCCAACTCCAACCCCTGCAAGAATTGCTGCTCCCAGTGCAGTTGCAGTATCAGTTCCTGGGACCTTAATTCTTTTACCAGTAACATCAGATTTAATCTGAGTCCAAAGCCTAGAATTTGCCGCTCCTCCCATTGCTCTTAATTCACTTGCTTCTACACCTAATCCTTTTGCTATATCTAGATTATGTTGAAGGGAAAAAGCAACACCTTCCATAGCTGCCCTTATCATATGTCCTTTTGTCTTATTAAAGTCTAATCCATAGTAGACAGCCTTTGCATTAGGATCCCATATAGGAGATCTCTCACCCATCATATATGGCAAAAACACCAAACCGTCACTTCCTGGTGAAACCTTGCTAGCCAGATTATTTAGTTGTTCTAATGAGCTTTCATTCAAGGTAGAACTTTGCTTTCTTTCATAATGGGCAAACTCTTCTTCAATCCACCTCATTACTCCACTACCACCAACAGTCCCACCCTGTAATAACCACAGGTCCGGAACAACATGATAGCTTAATATTAGGGCTTCATGAGACTTATATTCATCAATACATATACTCATTCCACCTGCTTGCCCACCTTGTTCCTGAGTCTGGCCAGCCCTTACAACACCTACACCTAGGGCTCCACAAGCAGCATCTAATCCTCCTGCAACAACTGGAGTTCCTTCTAGTAGTCCTGTAACTTTTGCCGCATGGCCAGTTACCTCGCCTACTATATGGTGACATTCATATATGGGGGGAAGAAGATCTAAATCTATTCCTATTTCCTCTGCCATATCCTTATCCCATGTTCCATTACGCATATTAAAACAATGGAGTCCATAAGCTTGAGATTTGTCCTGACTTTTCTTACCGGTAAGCCTGTAGACTATAAAACTATTTGATTGAAGAATGCTTTTTGTCTTCCTATAAACTGAAGGCATCTTCTCCTTGTACCAAAGAATCTTTGCTGTTGTATAGGATGGCTGAAGGGAATTACCACTTATATTAAAAATCTCTTCTTTACCTACTTGCTTATTGATTCTGTCACAGATTTTCTCCGCCCTTGTATCCATCCATATTGGTGTATTAGTCAAGACTTGTCCATTCTCATCAACAGCAACTGCTGACCAACTTTGTCCATCAACTCCAACAGCTGCTATATCCTTAGCCTTAATTCCACTTGAGATAATTGCCTCTTGAATAGCCTTGCAAGCTGCCCGCCACCACTGGTCAGGATCTTGTTCTACAAAGCCTTGCTTAGGATAATATGTTGGATATGATTCACTTGTCTGAGCAATAACATTACCGTTAACATCAAAGATAACCACCTTACAAGAAGATGTTCCTATATCTATACTTAGTAAATACTTTGTCATATCTACACCTCTGTTTCCTAGAGATTGGCCTTACCATCACTACCACATACCTTAATACGACTTTTTACTATCTCTGTTACTCTTTTCATTCCTGCTCTTCCAAATACCTTAGGATCGAAGGCTTCTGGATTTTCCTTAAAGACCTCTTTCATCGCATCTGTAAAGCCAATTCGAAGTTCTGTAGCATAATTAACCTTACAAATTCCTCTTTCTATACACTCTTTCACATCTTCATCTGCTAGGCCCGATGCCCCATGTAGAACTAATGGTATATCTACTAGATTTTTAATCTCTGTAATTCTCTCTTTATCTAATACAGGTTCTCCTTTGTATACCCCATGGGCTGTTCCAATTGCAATTGCAAGTGAGCTGGCCCCTGTTCTTTCTACAAATTCCTTGGCTTCTTCAGGATCCGTGTTAACATCTCCATCTACTTCTAAATCGTCCTCTTTACCTCCAACTTGCCCTAGCTCCGCTTCTACAGGAAGTTGATTAGCCTTTGCTACATCAACCACTCTTTTAGTTAATTCTATATTCTTTTCAAATGATTCTCCAGAACCATCAATCATAACAGAAGTATATCCTTGTCTAATTGCCTGCACTGCTAGGTCAAAGCTATCACCATGGTCTAAGTGTAAACAAACTGGAACACTTGCTTGTTCAGCTGCTACCTTTACATTAGCATAAAATGTTTTTAAGCCTCCATACTTTACAGTTGAGGGTGTGGTTTGAAGCATAACCGGAGACCTTAGCTCTTCTGCGGCTAAGATTACAGCCTTGACCATCTCCATATTCTCTACATTAAATCCACCTATTGCATATTTTCCTTTTTGAGCATCTAATAACATTCTTTCACTTGTAACAAATGACATATTCTTTCTCCTTTATGCTTGTTTACGATTATTATATCAAAATATTTTTCTTTTCTACATGGCTTTTCATATGTTTTATCACTATTTAAATGTGTTTTAGCATTAAGAAAATTGTGCCCTATAAAGCTGTGCATATGCACCGTCTTCTTCTAGAAGTTCTTCATGCGTACCTTGTTCCTTAACCCTTCCATCCATTATCAATAAGATATTATCCGCATCTTGAATAGTTGAAAGGCGGTGAGCTATAACAAAAGAAGTTCTACCTTCAATTAATTTATTCATAGCGTCTTGAATAAGTATCTCTGTTCGACTATCCACATTAGACGTTGCTTCATCAAGAATAAGCATTGGAGCATCTATAAGCATTGCTCTTGCAATTGTTAGCAACTGCTTTTGACCCTGGGATAAGTTAGAGGCATCATCATCAATAATTGTGTCATATTCATCTGGTTGAGCTTCAATAAAGTCACTTATATGTGCTGCTTCTGCTACTCTCTTAATATCTTCTAAGCTTGTTTCTGGTCTACCATAAGCAATATTTTCCCTAATTGTCCCTTTAAATAACCAAGTATCCTGTAATACCATGGCAAAGGATTTCCTTAGGCTTTTCCTAGTTACATCTAAAGATGAATGTCCATCAATTCTTATCTCACCTTCTTGGGGATCATAAAAACGCATTAGAAGGTTAATTAAAGTTGTTTTCCCTGCACCAGTTGGTCCAACAATAGCAGTTAAACTTCCTGGGGGCACTTTTAGACTAAAATCCTCAATAATAGGTATACCTGGAACGTATGAAAAACTCACATTAACAAATTCAACTTCCCCTTTTACATCTGTTAAAACATGAGCATCTGGCTTGTCAGCCGGTTCTGAAGGCTGGTCCAGAAGATTAAACACTCTATTTGCAGCTGATAGGGCGGACTGTAATTCTGCCACTATACCGGCTATTTGATTAATAGGTCCTGAAAAACGTCTAGAATAAAGAACAAAAGAAGCTAAAAATCCAATTGATGCAAACTTACCTTGTAAAAAAAGCAAAGCTCCAAACATAGTTACCAAGGCTAATGAAAGATTAGTAATCAATGTTATAGAAGGCCCATTAAAAGACCCCTGATAATCAGCCCTATAATAAGCATCAATACTATCCCGATTTCTTTCACTAAAATCTTCTGAAAAATAATCTTCCTTCCCATATGCTTGAATGGTTTTTTGTCCAAATAATATTTCTTCTACATAACCATTCAATTCTCCTAGCTTTCTTGACCTTCTTGAGAAAAGCGGCCTTGTCTTTTTGACACGATAAGCCGTAAAAATAACTGTAACTGGAATTAATAATAAAAACACCATTGATAATTCTACAGAAATACTAAACATCATAATTAAGGACCCTACCACTGTTATTAAAGAAGCTAAAGCCTGTATTAAATCATGGGTTAAAGATTGGTTGACCACATCTAAATCATAGGATATACGGGAAACCAAGTCTCCAGCCTGGTGGGTGTCAATATAGGATAGGGGTAAATTTACAATTTTATCAAAAGTATCTTGCCTCATATCAACTATCACCCGTTGGGAGGCACGAACCATAACTCTAGTCATAATATAAGATAAAATCGCGGAACCTAGATATGCTCCTAACATTAAAAGAGATTTAGAAATAGTAGTTGAAAAATCAACATTGCCCTGACCACCACTTATGGCATCTATAGCCTCACCACTAAGTCGTGGTCCCCATAAAGCCAAAAGGTTGGCGGAAATCACTAAGATTAATGATACCGTCAGCAGTTTCCACTCCTTAAGTAAATAATCCATCAATCCAGATAAAATTCTCCGATAATTTCTTGGTTTTTTATTGTGTTGTTCTGTATCCTTCTTAATATTATTCATAGATAACCTCCATATCTTTATCTAGTCCACTTATATCTGTCTCGCCTAATTGCATGGAAGCAATCTCTCTATAAGGCTGGCAATCTCTAAGAAGTTCTTCATGACTTCCTATATTCAACATCTTGCCAGCTTGTAATACTAATATTTTCTCTGCATAATAAACAGAACTAACCCTCTGTGCAACTATTACTGAAGTTGTCTTCTTAAAATGCTTACTAATAGCACTTCGAAGATTAGCATCTGTCCTAAAGTCCAAAGCACTGGATGAATCGTCTAGAATTAAAATATCTGGCTTTGATGCAAAGGCCCTACTTATTAATAGCCGCTGCTTCTGACCTCCAGATAGGTTTACACCCTTTGAGGCCAAGGGAAAATCTAATTCCCCTTCTTTTTCTTTTATAAATTTACTTGCCTGGGCATGTCTTGCAGCCTCACGTATCTTATCATCACTTAAATTCCTTCCAAAATCAATATTATCCCTAACTGAGGCCCTATATAGGAAATCATTTTGAAAGACACTGCCAAAAAGGGAATTAAGTTGTGACTTTTCTAGATTCTTTATATTAATATTTCTTATTAAAATTTCTCCTTCATCCACATCATATTGCCTTAATAAAAGCCTAATAATAGTGCTTTTACCAGATCCAGTAGCTCCCATAATTCCAAGGGTCTCACCTGGATATATTTTAAAACTAATATTAGATAAGTCATTTTTCTTCTTAAGATAAGAAAAACTAACATTTCTAAACTCAATTTCTGGGACATCTTTCTTAGCCTCTGGTAAATCTAATGGCTCTGCAACAAGCTGATTATCATCAGTTGGCATTGATAGAACTTCATCAATACGGGCAGTTGATGCAACAGCTCGATTATATATATTAAACATACGGTTCATTCCCATTAATGAGTTGGTAATTTGTATGAAATATGACATAAATGCCATAATAACTCCGGGCATTATTAATCCCTTATTTGCATAATATGCTCCAAGCATTATTACAATAGCAAGGCCAGAATAAAGAGTGGCATTCACCATAGGAGACATCTTAGCCATCTGATCAGTTGAGGCAATTTCAG
>CAYOAJ010000055.1:8021-10430 GCA_964401895.1 uncultured Herbinix sp. | reverse complement strand
TACTATTACCTTTGCAAAGTTTCCAAGCTGCCTAGACCCTGAGCCTAACACCATTCCTTTAGAATTGCTTTCTATAGTAGCATCTACATAGTAATATGCTGAAGTTGCATCTTCGCCAAACAATTCTTCACTTGGTAAAATTTCTTCTTCATTAGTTAATAAGGTATATACTGTTGATGAATATTCTGGAGTATAGTTTTCCAAATCATCATTACTATAGGAAGGAATTAAACCTTTTAACTTCTGTCCCTCATCAATAGGAATATCATAGTAATTTGTTAACCTGTTAACCCCACCTGCTTGTGGATTGTATTCATTTAACGAATAATTCAAAAGTCCGTCTCCCGTTGCAGTTAACTCAATTGTGTAGTTGTTAAATGCAGGTAGATGTACTATTTTTTCTCCATCCTTATTAATTGACGAAACAAGTTCACTATCTAATAGAGGAACATCATCAGTAATTGAAGCTACTAGTGTTCCTTCTTCATCATAAACTTTCACATCTACTGGACAATTAATTTTCACTGTTCTGTACTTGCCACTGGTAAAAGCAGGTTTCCCTTCCGGTGTGTAATAAGAATCCTGTGACTGCATCCATGCAAGATACAATTCTGGAAAATGTGCTTGCCTAATATTTTTTACGTTAACAGCTACTTCGAGTGTAGAGATAAGATCACCTGAAAGTGTGTCAACAATTAAGATTGTAATATCCATCGCTAGTGTACTCAATTGTTTAGCTGTATATTGGTATCCTACCTCATTAAAAGCTTCACTTAGAAGGTTAAATACTATATCTGCTGTCATCGTACCATCATTATTGAATGGCATTATAATTGAATAAACTAATAGGGCTAAATGTTTGACATCTGTAAACTTATCAATCACTACATCCACTAACTCGTCAGTATCAGAATAGATTACAGCAACAATTTCCCTGATTCCATTTTCATAATAATTCACATAATTTCTTCGACTTGTTATAACATCCTTTGCTATAAAAGATATATAATCATCTAGAAAATAATTCTGATAAATCGGATTCGCACAATCGTCCACAATTTTTATTGGCATTTCACCTAATATAGGTATAGCATAAGGATCAATAACTACTTTTTTCATGGGAAAATCATCAACCTTGTAGTCTGAAAACCCGCCCAATAATACATAACGTCCTAGCATATTCATAAACAATTTACTATATTGTTCATTCCCATCTGTTTTAACTGGAAGCCATTTATCTCTTCCATAACGGGTAAATTTCCAATCCCTAGGACCAACCTTTGTTACTGGATCATATGTGTAAATAATATTGAAAATGTTACCATATGCAGGACTTACTCCACCTGTACTTCCTAACATTGTTGTTCCTGCTGGTGTACCAAACGTGTATGCATAAAGATCTAATAATTTAAGATTGCAACCAGGAAGGGATACTCCACCTTCATTAATAGCCCCTGCTACAAGATTAGCTGTTGCAGCCGCCCGACTGTATCCCGTAATCCATATCTTTATATCCCCACTGATACCTTGTTCTTTAATATAATTTTGCAAAAAACTTATTACATGATCTCTTGCTTGGCTAAACCCTTGATGTTGTCCTGTTTCTCCAAGTGTAAAATTACTTGCCCATTCACTTTCATAGCCTCCACCTCTGATAGCTAAAGCAATAAGGGTATAGTCTTTGTCATCTACAGTTATTTCTTTACGTGCCGCAGCTGCACCAATGGAATCCTTATTAGGCTTTCCTACTATACCACCATTACTAAACTGAGTATAGTTATGATCAAAGTTAGTAAAACCAATGTTATAAAAAAGCTCTTCTACATTTTTCATCTTCAACGTATAGTCATCAACATCATTACTTCCAAAAGCAGACATAGCTAAACAAAGAGACATGGTTGCAAGGTGACTATTATAAAAATAAGATGTTTCTTGAAAATATGAATCCGAATAATAATATGTAGCCGAATAATCCCTACCATCACCTGGATATTTAAATGTTCCTTTTATCCCTAATATATCGTCTGCTATATCACCAAAAACAAACTCTAATTCATCTGGATCATTTACTTCATAAAAATATTTTAAAGATGTAGCCCAGTCTGAAGCACACAATTTAAAAAACTGTACTACGTCTCTGCCCTGCTCAGGCATATCATCCATAGCACCAAAAAGACCTATTGTATAAACAGTACATTTGCTTTTTAAAAGCTCTGCAGCTGCATAAGCAGTATTTGCATAAGCATATAATCTGACACCGGTATCATTTCTATACCAACCACTTCCGATGGTTGTACTATCATAATGTCCAGAATACGAATAACTTCCTGCATTTGTCATCCCTGTTGTAAATAAAATTACATTCTTTTTTGCGTTGGGATTAGTAATTCCATTTATTAATTCGTCTGC
>CAYOAJ010000055.1:0-8011 GCA_964401895.1 uncultured Herbinix sp. | reverse complement strand
TCCTGCTTCAACACTACGTATACCATTTTTAGCATACAATTTATCAATATTATCTTTTAACCCTTCTAGATCTGTTGAGAAGGGTGAAACAACTGTAGACGTAGTTCCGTCATATGATACTATTGCTACCTTGTTTAATCCATCTGCAGATTGAACATCATCAATAAACTTTTTTGAGGCTGCTTTAACATGATCTATTGCTGTATCTGCTATATAAAACACATTTCCGCTTGAATCTCCAAATCCAGAGGATGAAGATGTATCAAGAACCAAAACTGTATAGCGCTCTACCTCCTCATTTGTTTTGTTTAAAAAGTTCCTTTCTTCAAGATTTGCTGTCTCTTGTGAAATACTTTCCATAATAACCTTAGGGGGATTATTGGGTAAAACTAATTCCTCATATTCCCTATTGTCATTTAAAGAATCATCCTCTAATATAAATGCCTGTTCTAATTCTTGTATGTCATCACTTGTATTCTTAGCATATGCTGTCTCATTTGTGAATGCACTACAAGCTAATATAATGCAAATAGATAGTGTAAAAATCATTAAACGTTTGTACATTACTGCTACCTCTCTTTTTTTATTTTATTAATATCGCCTATGACGACATATAATAATCAAAATATACATCCATTTACTCTATAACAAACACTGTTTCTCCCTCTACTACATCAGTACTTTGAACAACAGGTGTAGACCTTTTTACACAAAATGCTGGGCGTACTCCATTGCTAATATGTGCACTGGCTGAGCCAACTTTTTTTATACCTATTGCTACCACCTTATAATTTTCCCATAGCTCAGGAGTTCGAGTCCAATATGGAAAGTCTCTACCATCAGATAAAAATGCTAGCCTTCTAGTATAATCATCTTCAAAGTATTTTAAAGGTGTTCCCTCTTGAACAGTTATATGTTGTAGCCCGTTAAAGGCCATTTCCTCAAGTGAAAGAAGAAATACCTTACGTATAATACTAGTTGATATTCTATCTGGCCCATTGTAGCTTGCCTTATCTGTAATCTCGATATTGCTATCCACTATATATTCTTTCACTGATAAATCTATAATGTCCATAAAATCCGCATTCAAATAAAAATCAATATCACTATCTTCATAATAAGACCCCAATTCATATGTAGGCCATAAACCTGACTCATTCTCCTTATAGGGTCTTGTCTCTGCCATTAATTCTTTTCTCAGCAACAAAACATTCCCACCATAATCTGATGTTAATACAAGATAAGGTACATAAGCTCCATCTTCCTCTATGTAAACTATACAATCTTCTTCCGAAACGTAATCGTATGACAATTCCTCAACTGTCTCAATATTACTCATATCCACCACCTTTTTTCCACAAGCTATCAAAAAAAATATTGAAGTTATAAATATTAGAAACAATACACAAGGCATTTTTTTAGTTTTTATTTTATTATTCCCTTTCTTTTTCATAATCCTAGCTCCTTACTTCTACAATATGTTTTACTCATAAATATAAGGTAAGCATTGCTACTATTAACCTGTTAAAACATCTTTTTTACCTTTTATGTATTCTCAGTTTCCACTCTATCACAACTTGTACATACTGTCAATATTAGTTATTCCTTTACACACAAAAAGGTAGAGACAAACTTTCTGTCCCTACCTACCACTATAATCTATATAATCTATACTAGCCCTATAAAGGCTCCACTTTCAATCAGATTCCTTGCTGCCTTAACCGGAAACTTAGAGATAAGTTTGCAAACATCCTTTTTCTTAAACTTTTGATTCTCTATATAAGAATAAAGCCTTTCTCTTTCCTCTTCAGTAAGCTCATCCATGTCTAATGAATTCATTAATTCTAGAAGCTGCAATGTCTTAGCATTAGCAGAGCTTATCTTAACCCGTGTTTTACGAATAATTATATCCTGGTCACCGTTACCATTTTCTATCCTTCTCATCCTAGACTTCTGTCTGTTAGTAACAATTTCAATGGCATCTGGCACTTGAGAAGTAAGCCCCATCTCATTAAGAAATGCTTGTCCACTATAGAAACCATATACGGAATCTTTATCAGCAATATATTTCCTCTCATAAACCTTTTTAGCTGATAGACATCTTCTACTAGCATCTTCACTAGGTATGTAATAGATACCTTGCTCATAACGCTTAAGCTTACCTAACTTTGTCATTCGTGAAAATGTCTGCCTAACACTTGCATCACTAATGCCACTTAAACTTACATCTCTTAAGATAATCGGCTCATCATAGCCATATTTGTCAATTAGTTCCGTCATTGTACTCATACAATTTACCCCCTTTAGTATACGTAAATAGCTACTATAATTTTACATATACCTATTATACATTTACATTTTTTACTTGTCAAGGGGAAATTTTAGAAATGTTTAAAGCAGGGACATTACTTCCTGTACATTTTTGACTCCAATAAGCTTTATACTAGGGTTCTTTATTCTATCAATATTGGCCTTGGGCATTATACAAGTTTCAAAACCCATCTTGCTAGCTTCTGCCACTCTTTGTTCCACCATATTTACTGCCCTAACTTCTCCAGTCAGACCTACTTCTCCAAAGACTACAGTCTTTTTATCCAATGCCACATTCTTATAACTAGATATTATGGCAGTTACCATGGCTAAGTCTAAGGCTGGTTCTGTAACCCTCATTCCACCTGCCACGTTTACATAGCAGTCGCAATCTGCCATTTGAAGTCCTATTCTTTTCTCTAAAACAGCCATAAGTAAGTTGACCCTATTGTAATCTGTTCCTGCTGCAGTTCTTCTAGGCATATTGAAATTGGTTCTAGATACTAGGGCTTGTACCTCTATTAAAATTGGTCTTGTTCCTTCTATGGATGCAGATACAACCGAACCTGCCTCTTCCTCTGGCCTGCCTTCAAGCATAAATTCAGATGGATTTTCTACCTCTTTCAGACCTTCATTGCCCATCTCGAATACTCCAATCTCATTGGTAGAACCGAATCGGTTTTTTACAGCCCTGAGTATTCTATAACTACCGTAATGGTCTCCTTCAAAGTACAAGACTGTATCAACCATATGCTCTAATACTCTTGGACCTGCAACTGTACCTTCTTTGGTTACATGACCTATAATGAACATAGTAACTCCAAGACCTTTAGCAATCCTCATTAGGGAAGATGTCGATTCCCTAACCTGACTTACACTGCCTGGGGCAGATGATATTTCTTCTTTAAACATAGTTTGTATAGAGTCTATTACTACAATCTCTGGCTTGTGCCTATGTATAGTTTCCTCTATAATATCCAAATCAGTTTCACACAGCAAAAGAAGCTCGCCGTCAAAGACGCCGAGCCTTTCTGCTCTCATTTTTATTTGGCTTAAGGATTCCTCACCGGAAATATATAAGAGTTTTCTTCCCTGACCTGCTACCTCTTTACATACTTGTAGTAGTAAGGTGGATTTCCCAATTCCGGGATCTCCACCTACAAGCACCATACTTCCATAAACAATGCCCCCTCCTAGAACCCGGTCCACTTCCCCGATTCCAGAAGAGATTCTAGAATTGTCTTCAATCTTAATATTATCAAGTGTTGAAGGTTCACTAGCACTTATATTAGGACTATTTGTTCTTTTAGATTTTTTTATTACTGGTTCTTCTACTAAGGTGTCCCACTCTCCACATGCAGGACACTGTCCTAACCACCTACTAGATTCATTTCCACAGTCTTTGCAGTAGAAGATAGTTTTTTTCTTTGCCATCTTATAGTTTAACCACCTTTATAGAGACTGCTTCATCCTCAGTTAATTCAGTAGAAAACACAAGCTTACCACCTAAATTTGTCTTAGCTCTTCCTATACTTACTTCTTCTTTAAAGATTTCATACTCTTCTTCAGCTTCAAGTTCTAAAGTTATTCTAGCTGGTCCATCTCCAAAAACTTCGAAGCTAACTTCATCTTCCTTAAAAGCAAAATTAAATACAGCTGTACCTGGAACAGATTCATAGACAAACATTCCATTCCTTTCAAGCTTTGTGATTTTATTATAAGTTTTCACCTTATACAAATCACCTTTGTGCTCAAATTCCTCCACTTTAGTTTTTTTATCTAGCTTATAATTACCAAAACTAAGTGTGTCATTACTGTTCCTACGTATCAACTCTTTAATAACTGCCATTCTTTTATCCTCCTATAATGTTTGCAAGTTATTTGATTACTTTGCCTTAACAACAAATTGGTCATCTTTATATTTAATTTCTACTGTGTCTCCTTCTTTCACATCCCCTGCAAGTATAGCTTCTGCCATAGTGTCTTCGATGTGTGTCTGAATTGCCCTTCTAAGTGGCCTTGCACCAAACTTCGGATCATAACCTATTTCAGCTAATTTCATAAGTGCATCATCTTCTGCTTCAATTGAAATGTCCATCTGCTCTTTAGTTCTCTTATTAATTGTATTAACCATAATCTTAACTATTTCTTTAATGTTATCCTCTGTTAGGGCATGGAATACTATAATTTCGTCTATACGGTTGATAAATTCTGGTCTGAAGATTCTCTTTACTTCATCCATTACTGCATCTTTCATCTTGTTATAGTCTTCTTTTTCATCTGTTTCTGAAGCAAAACCAAGACGTTTTGGTTCAACAATGTTTTGTGCCCCCGCATTTGAAGTCATTATAATTACTGTATTCTTAAAACTTACCCTTCTACCCTGTGCATCTGTTATATGACCGTCATCTAATACCTGAAGTAATATATTGAATACATCTGGATGGGCTTTTTCTATCTCGTCAAATAATATAACTGAGTATGGATTACGTCTAACCTTCTCGCTTAGTTGTCCTCCTTCATCATACCCTACATATCCTGGAGGGGAACCTATTAGTTTACTTACACTATGTTTCTCCATGTACTCTGACATATCAACACGAATAATAGCGTCTTCTTTACCAAACATAGCCTCTGCTAATGCTTTTGATAACTCTGTCTTACCAACACCCGTAGGTCCTAAGAATAAGAATGAACCTGTTGGACGGTTAGGATCCTTAAGTCCTACCCTTCCTCTACGGATTGCCCTAGCAACACTGCTTACTGCTTCTTCTTGACCTATAACTCTTTCATGTAGAATATTTTCAAGGTTTTGCAGACGCTGGCTTTCCTCTTCTTCTAGTTTTGTTACAGGTATATTGGTCCAGCTAGAAACAATATCAGCTATTTCTTCCTCACCAACAACTAACTGCTTCTCTGCTCTTTCCTTTTCTTCTATAACCTTTTGTTTTTCTATTTCATCCTTAAGAGCCTCTTGCTCTTTCTTTATCTCTCCGGCTCTTTCATATGCTTCTTGCTTAATTGCCTTTTCTTTTTCCAACTCAAGATTATTAATTTTTTGTTCCATATCTTTAAGCTCTGAAGAAGATGTATAAGCACTTAAGCGAACCTTTGATGATGCTTCATCCATTAAGTCAATTGCCTTATCTGGAAGGAAACGATCATTAATATATCTACTAGATAACTTAACAGATGCTTCAATAGCTTCATCTGTAATTCTTACCTGATGGTGGGCTTCATATTTATCTCTTAAACCATATAAGATTTGAATTGCTTCTTCTTCACTAGGTTCATCCACAACAACTGGTTGGAATCTTCTCTCCAAAGCTGCATCCTTCTCAATATATTTACGGTATTCCTCTAGGGTTGTTGCTCCAATTATTTGCAATTCTCCTCTAGCAAGGGATGGTTTTAAAATATTAGAAGCATCAATGGCACCTTCTGCTCCACCTGCTCCTATAATAGTATGAAGCTCATCTATAAATAGAAGAACATTACCATCTTCAATTACTTCATTGATAACCTTCTTAATTCTTTCTTCAAATTCTCCTCTGTATTTTGAACCTGCTACTAGCCCTGACATATCTAAGGTAACTACTCTTTTATCTTTGATAATTTCTGGTATATTCCCTTCATGTATCTTAAGAGCAAGCCCCTCAGCTATGGCTGTCTTACCAACTCCAGGTTCACCTATTAATACAGGATTGTTCTTTGTCCTACGGCTAAGTATCTGAATAACTCTTTCTATCTCAGTAGTTCTTCCTATAACAGGATCTAACTTTCCTTCCTTGGCATACTGGGTTAAATCCCTACTATACTGATCAAGAGTAGGTGTTGAAGATTTTCCTTTAGCCTTAGCCTTATCTGCTGCAAAATGTTTTTTTACAGTTGATACATCTACTCCACTAGCAGATAAAATATCCATATATACTTTCTGAACATTTACCCCTAAAGTACTAAGTAAGCGAACTGCTATACTGTCTGTTTCTTTAATTAAGGCAATTAAGATATGCTCAGTTCCAATCAAATTTGATTTTAAGCCTGCTGCTTCTTTTAAACTATTATCTATAATTCTCTTTGCTCTTGGGGTAAATCGTCCAGCATCTGCCATAGTTACATTGCCAGAAGGAGCAATTATCTGTTTAATTAATTCTTGAAGTTTTTCTACTGTTACTCCGTGCTCACTTAGCACCTTGGAAGCTAGCCCATCTGCTCTTACTAATCCCATAAGAAGATGCTCTGTCCCAACATAATTATGTGATAGCTTATAGGCTTCTTCTTTTGCATAGTCCATTGCTTTTTTTGCACTTTCTGTAAATTTATAAAACATATTATTTCCTCCGTTCCTTATTCAAATTATATTTATAATTCCCCTTTATATAACTCTAGGTATTTCCTTCCTAAGGTATTCTGCCCTAGAGTAATTCTCCTGAGAATCATCTACATCTTTACCAATTGTCCACTGAAGACTTCCTGGTTGAACACCCATCATAAGTTTGTGAATGTTTACATCTTTGTCAAATTTAATTAAGTCACAATCTATAGCTAGTTTAATCTGGGCTAACAAGGACATAGCTTCAGAAGATGTTAGTTGTCTAGCATATTTTAATATCCCATAAGCCCGGTAAACCTGGTCTTCTATCTTATCATAATTGTTATCTTGGATTTCCTGTCTTTTTAGTCTTTCTTGCTTAACAATCTGGTTGACAACATTGTTAAGGCTATAAATAATTTCTCTTTCAGTTTTACCTAATGTCTTTTGATTGGATATCTGATAGAGACTTCCTAAACTCTTAGTCCCTTCTCCATAAATACCTCTTATGGTTACTCCGTATTTACTTAATTCTTCAAACATCCTATGAATAATCCCAGCTAAACTTAAGGCCGGAAGAAAAACCATACATGAAGCTCTCAGTCCTGTACCTACATTGGTTGGACATGAGGTTAAATATCCATACTTTTCATCAAATGCAATATCAAGTTTTTCACTAACAATATCATCTACCCTACTAGCTACTTCATAGGCTGCTTCTAAATTCATGCCTCCAACGATACTTTGTATACGAAGATGGTCTTCTTCATTTATCATAATGCTTATAGTCTCGTCTTCTGATAAAATCAAACCAGTAACTTGTTGATTTTCCACCAGGTTAGGACTTATAATATGCCTTTCTACCATGGCTCTTTTATCTATATTACTTAATGTACCTAAATTACAAGAGTAGTGTTTCTTACCTGTTCCTTGATTTAGATCTTCTGTTGTTTCCTTAACTTCTTCAACCATTTTCTCGGCTTGGTCATTAGAAATCTTTAGTGAGAATGGGTAATTTGCAAGGTTTCTTGCAAGTCTTACTCGGCTAGATATTACAACATCACCGTCTGGTGCTTTTTGTTCGTACCATTTAAGCATTACTAGCATCCTCCTTCTTCATCTCACGTATAAGATCCCTCAGTTTTGCAGCCTCCTCGAATTCTTCTTTTTTTATTGCCTCTTGCAAGTCCATCTGAAGTTTTTCTACTTCCGACAAGGCTTCTACTGATGAGTCTTTTTTAACATTTTTAACTTCTTTATCTTCTGTAAGTTCTTCTGTAGGCCTTTTACCTAGATTTACAGGACGCTTGCCAGTATGATGTTCTGCCCCTTGGATTCCTCTAAGAGAAACATCAAGCTCTTTTTGAAAATCTTTATAACAATTATCAC
>CAYOAJ010000054.1:0-10760 GCA_964401895.1 uncultured Herbinix sp. | reverse complement strand
ATAAGGCGTTTATTCCTTTTATAACAGCTGGTGATCCTGATTTGGAGACAACAGAGAAATTAGTTCATACCATGACTAAGGCTGGTGCTGATTTGATTGAACTAGGAATTCCTTTTTCAGATCCAGTTGCAGAAGGACCTGTAATACAAGAGGCAAGTTATCGCTCTCTATCTGCAAATACTACTATAGACAAAATCTTTAAAATGGTGGAAAAAGTTCGTATAAGCAACAAAATCCCTCTTGCATTTATGACCTATATAAATCCTATATATAATTATGGAAGTGAAAGATTTATGAAGGCTTGTAATAGACTTGAAGTTGATGCACTTATAGTTGCTGATTTACCTTTTGAGGAGAAAAAAGAGTTAAAAGCAGTTAGTGACCAATATCAGATAACTTTAATATCTATGATTACGCCAACTTCCAAAAAGCGTATTCCTATGATTGTAAAGGAGGCAGAAGGTTTTATCTACTGCGTATCTTCCATGGGGGTTACAGGTGTACGTAGTGAAATAAGCTGTGAAATAGGAAATCTTATAAGAGATATAAAAGAAGTTAAAGATATACCATGTGCTATTGGCTTTGGTATATCCACACCAACACAGGCTCAAAAGTTAGCTGCTCAATCTGACGGAATAATTGTAGGAAGTGCTGTTGTGGAAATAATTGCACAGCATGGAAGAAATTCAATTCCCTATGTAGAAGCCTATGTGAGAAAAATAAAAGATGGGATGGGACAGAGGGACGGGTCCCTTGTACCATAGTAAAAAAGGGACAAACTAATGGTTAATTAGAAGTAAAAACATACAAAAAGCACAAAAAGAAACAAAACACAACAAGTGCATTGACAAAAAAATGACGAAGTATTAAAATTAATTTAGTGTAAATGTTTAAAATATTCTTTTAATGTACAAAAATAAATTATATAATATTATAGGAGGTCTTTAGAATTATGGCAAAGTCAGGTTTATTCGATTTATCAGGAAGAGTAGCTGTAGTAACAGGTGCTTCATCAGGACTAGGTGTTCAAATGGCTAAGGCATTTGCAAAGCAAGGTGCAGATTTAGCAATTTTAGCACGTCGTGTTGAAAAACTTGAGAGCGTTGCAGAAGAAATTAGGGCATTAGGAGTTAAATGTCTACCAGTTGCATGTGACGTAACTAGTACAGAAGCAATTAAAGAAGCTGCAGCAGCAGTTAAAAAAGAGTATGGAAAAGTTGATATTTTAGTAAATAACGCAGGTGGAGGTTATACAGGTCCAGCTGTTGAAATGTCAGATGAAGATTGGCAATGGGACTTAGATGTAGATCTTTCAGGCGTATTTAAGATGTCCCGTGAATTTGCAAAAATTATGATGGAAAACAAATACGGTCGTATTATTAATATTTCTTCAATGTATGGTCTTGTTGGTAACATGGCTATTCCTAGTTCATCATACCATGCAGCAAAAGGTGGCGTAGTTAACTTAACTAGGGCACTAGCAGCAGAGTGGGCTAATGATGGAATTACTGTTAACTGTATTTGCCCAGGTTATTTTGCAACAGAGCTAACAGTAGACACTTTAAGCACTGATGAATTTTCAGCTTATATGAAGTCAACAGTTCCACTAGGACGTTATGGCAACGAAGGTGAATTAGATTCTACAGCTGTATACCTTGCATCCGACTCATCATCTTATGTAACAGGAGTTATTATACCTGTAGATGGTGGATATACTTGCGTATAATTGAGATGTCACAAGGAATAAGATTAAGATAAACTTTATAAATTCTCCAGGTTAATTAGAAAATTAGCTTGGGGAATTTTTATGTTTAAATATTTTGTATTATGTAAAGAACTCTTAAATAAAGGGCAAAAGTATTATTTAATAAAAAAACATGATATAATACAGAAAGAACTTAATAAAGGGGAGAAAAAATTTGAAAAAGAAACTATATTTATTTAAAGAAAAGTATCCAATAATATTATCAATTTTTATAACCATATTATGGATGGCTGTCTTTCGTATTGCTGGAATAATCTTCGGTAATATACCTAGAATTTATGAATCAACCAATGAATACATCCTCCAAATTATTACTGATTTTATTGCTACAATCTTTGGAATATTCTTAATTGTATTCTTCGGTTATAAAAAGATCTTCAAAGAGAAAAGATATGGTAAGGGTAAAACTATTGTAACAGGCTTGTATTTAATAATAATGAGTATAATAGTAATTTTGTCTTATTTATATTTATATACTATTTCAATAGTATTTCCAGAGTTATTATCTGAGATATATGTCATAACTTATTCAGTCCAGCCTCTAAATAAAATAGTATTTTTTATTATTACCATGATACTGGTAGGGACAGCAGAAGAATTTACATTCCGGGGCCTTATAGCAAATGTGATATTCGACAAATATGGTAAAAGCTCAAAAGGAGTTTGGTTCTCAACATTTATGACAGGAACAATTTTTGGATCAATACATCTGTTTAATGCAGTTTATCCAGAGATCTCATTTCATAGTGCCTTAGTTCAAGCAATAGGGGCTAGCGTACTAGGTATGGTACTTACAGCTATTTATTATCGAACAAGAGATATTTGGTTTTTAGTATTTTTACATGCTTTTAATAATTTTGCAGCCTTATTTGGCACTGGAATTTTAGGAGCAGGTACTATAGATTCAGCCATTGGTTCATATTCATATGTTAATCTAATAGCTATAATTCCATATGTAATTGTTTTATTAGTACTATTAAGAAAGAGTAAAATGGAAGAAATACTGGAAGGGACACATTCTTTGACTTTAGATGATAATTTTTCACTATAATGAAAAATAAACATACCACCAAGCCATTTTATATGCTATTATCATACTATCTTATATTATAAAAAACATATTATTGTAACAAAAGGGGAGGGAAATAACTAGGTCCCATGGATTATGAGGAGGCTAATGTGAAGTTAAACTGGAATAAAAAACATACAACTCTTGCTGTGTATGCCTTTATAGTAATAGCAGCAAGCATAATTTTTTACTTAATAGTATCAGAAGTGGGTAGATTTACTGATACAATATCAAATTATATTTCAATTATCTATCCTTTTATTTACGGTTTTGTTATTGCTTATATAATTAATTTTTTAATGGAGTTTTTAAAGAAGCAATTAAATAAGATTCCATTTATGAAAAAGGTTAAAGATAAAAGGATACATATTATAGGCTTAATTTTAGCTTATATCATATCTGCTATCTTAGTTTATCTTTTTATTGCATTTATTTTCCCGCAATTAGTCTCTAGTATTTCTGGACTTGTTATGAAGATACCTGATTATATAAGGAATACAACAGATTATATTGATGACTTATCAGAGGAAATATCCATTCATCCTCAAGTAATAGAGTTTTTTAATGTTCGTTGGTCTCAATTGGCTGACAATATTAATGATTTTGCAGGAAGATTGTTACCTGCTATAGTTTCATTTTTAAGAAATACAGCGGAATCATTCTTTAACTGGTTTCTTGGAATTATAATATCAATTTATATGTTGATGGAGAAGAAGCGTTTTATAAGCTTGTCTAAGAAACTTATTTTTGGTATATTTAATGAAAAACACTCTCATAATATTATGAGAATATCTAGGAGAAGTCATGGTATTTTTAGTAATTTTTTAGTAGGTAAGGCTTTAGATTCAGCTATTATTGGAGTTTTAACCTTTGTTGTCTTTTCTATTGCGAAAATGCCATATACTTTATTAGTATCCTTTATTATAGGTGTATCAAATATAATTCCGTTTTTTGGACCCTTTATTGGGGCAATTCCTTCCTTTGTTATAATATTCTTTGAATCTCCTATAAAAGGATTTTGGTTTTTAATAATAATTTTTATAATTCAGCAAATAGATGGTAATATTATTGGACCTAAGATACTTGGAGATTCCTTAGGGGTATCTTCATTCTGGATACTTTTCTCAGTTTTAGTAAGTGGAAAATTATTTGGATTTGTAGGAATGGTTATAGGTGTTCCTTTATTCGTTTTAATTTACTCTATCGTAAAAGAAATTATAGAGGCAAGGCTGAAGGCTAAAGATTTACCAGTGGAGACTGAAGAGTATTTAGATAAATAGATGGAAAATGGGACAAGGGGTTAACATCCTCTCGTCCCATTTTAAACTAATTCCCAAATACTTCTCTTGCAATATCCACAGCCCCTCTTGCATCTTTGGAATAATAATCAGCATCGATTTTCTTAGCATAATCAGCTGTTAATACGGCTCCTCCAACCATAACTTTTATATTGGGTGCGGCCTTTCTTAGTGCCTTTATAGTTAACTCCATATTTGCAACTGTTGTAGTCATTAAGGCACTAAGACCAACTAATTTCACTTCTTCAGCAAGTGCTGTTTCAACTACCTTATCAATGGCAACATCCTTACCAAGATCAATTACCTTATAACCATAGTTTTCAAGTATAAGCTTTACTATATTTTTACCTATATCATGTATATCTCCTTGAACTGTAGCTAAAACAATCTTGTTAGCCTGATCAATGTCTTTTCCCTCTTTAGCTGCTTTTTCTTTAATGACCTCAACAACTATCTTAGATGTTTCTGCACTTCTTATTAGCTGAGGTAAGAAGATTTCTTGTTTTTCGTATTTTTCTCCCACAATATCTAAGGCAGGAATAATAAATTTATTTACTATTTGAAAAACATCATATTTATCAAGAAGTTTTATAGACAAGGCCTTAGCATCTTCTTTTAATCCTTTTATAATTACTTCTTGAAGATTTGAAGAACTGATGTCCGTAGAGGCTGATCCAGTTTGTAGATCCTTGCCACTCGTATCAGAATAGCTATTGATGTAGTCTTGGCTATCCTTATCTTGGTTTGCAAGAACTTTATATGATCTTATAACATCCATCAAGGCCTTATTAGTTGAATCTGTTATAGGAGCATCTAATCCATATCCTAAGGCCATGGCTAGATAGGTGGTATTAAGCAAGCTTCTATTAGGTAATCCGAAAGAAACATTACTGGTTCCAAGGACAATATTAACATTATATTTTTCTTTAATAAGAGGGATGGCCTTAAGTGTTTCCAAAACAGCTGCCTGCTCTGCTGAAGCAGTTAGTACAAGAGTATCAACTAGAATGTTTTCTTCTGGAATCCCATAAGTCTTTGCTGTTTCAATAATTTTTGAAGCGATTTCTAATCTTTTTTCTGCTGTTTTTGGAATTCCATCCTCGTCTAAGGTTAAGGCAATAACTAAAGTCCCATACTTTTTAACAATAGGGAATATTTCTTTCATATTTTCTTCTTTACCATTAACTGAATTGATTATAGGTTTTCCGTTATAAATTCTTGCAGCTGCTTCTATAACTTCTGGATTGGAGCTATCTATCTGCAGTGGAAGAGATACAACAGATTGTAATTCTTTAATTACATTTACCATTGTTTCTTTCTCATCAAGTTCAGGTAGGCCAACATTTACATCTAAGATATCAGAGCCTGTTTCTTCTTGTATAATGGCTTGGCTAATAATATAGTCTAGGTCATTATCTTTTAGGGCTCCCTTTAATCTTTTTTTTCCTGTAGGGTTTAATCTTTCTCCGATAACTTTAACTTCATCTCCAATAAATACAGTTTTAGAAGATGAGCTGGCACTTGTATGATTTTTTTTCTTTATTTCAAGTGGTTTTAATCCATCTAGCTGGCCAATTAGATTACTTATATATTCTGGACTTGTGCCACAGCAGCCCCCTATTATTGATACACCCTTTTGAGCCATGGTCTTAATTTCTTGGCTATATTCATCAGGGCCGATATCATAATAAGTAATATTATTATTGTACTTAGGTAGGCCTGCATTGGCCTGAACCATTACAGGTATAGAAGAATATTTTATTAGATCATCTACAATGGGCTGTAGCTGTTTTGGCCCTAGGGAACAGTTAACTCCAAGAACATCAACCCCCAATCCCTCAGCAAGAGAAACAAATGTAGCAACATCTGTTCCTGTAAATGTTCGACCATTTTCTTGAAATGACATGGTTGTAAATATAGGTAGAGAAGAGTTTTCCTTGGCTGCAAGTATGGCCGCCTTTAATTCATATAAATCAGTCATAGTTTCAAAAAGAATTAAATCAGCTCCTGCGTTTTCTCCGGCTATAACCTGCTCCTTAAAAATATCATAAGCTTCTTCAAAGCTTAGACTACCTAAGGGGGATAGAAGAGCACCAATAGGGCCAATATCAAGAGCCACGTACATATTTGACTTATCTGTAGTCTTAGATTTATTTGAAAAATCCTCTATTGATTTTTTGGCTAGCCTAACCCCAGCAGAAATTAACTCATTACTCGTATAAGGAACTTCTTTTAATTTCAAACTATTTGCACCAAATGTATTACTGGTAATAATGTTGGCTCCTGCTTCTAAATATTTCTTATGAATATTATATATAGCCTCAGGCCTTGATATGTTAAGAATTTCAGGTAGATCACCTGCTCTTATCTCACTTTCTTGAAGCATGGTACCCATTGCACCATCAAAAAATAGAAAGCTTTCATTTAATTTACTAAGCATAATAAATATCTCCTTTGTGGGACAGGTGTCGGGTCCTGATCCCGTTTTGTGGGACATGGGGACGGGTCCCTCATCTCATTTTCTCAATTTTTAACATTTTGGGACAAGGGACCCGTCCCCATGTCCCACCCGATGAATGCTGTTACGGACTTGCGTGGTAGTAGGATATGCGATTCATTAGCGAGTAATCCTATATGTTTTTCTGCATTTAAAAGATTTAGTATCTGGGCTTGGTATAAAATTGGAAAATCTCCATAACCAGGGCTGAACCTATAGGTGGTTCCGTATCCTTCCTTGCTTGCATTTTCTTTAATTTCATCATTTATGTAATCACAGAGGGATTCTATATATACCCCAGCACAAGCATCAAATATAACAGCTTTAGATAAGTCAGTTTTACTGTAATATCGAATTCTTTTTTCAACTTCAAATCCAATAGTTGCAGCAAAGATGGTGGCTTTGACGGAGTTTCTATATAGTTTGGTTAAGCTATTTGAGTAAACAGTTAATTGGTCATCGAAGTTTACGGTACCATTTCCTGTTGTAATATCAAAGGTGGAATATACATATTTAGCTTGTCCAATATCTTTTAGTTCAGCTATAGATTCTTTAAGAACTTTAGATGTTATTCCATCTATATAACGTGCGTTATATCTTAAATATTTCAGCGCTTTCTTTTCATCTATATCAATTTGATTACTTTTTAAATGATTTACTTTCATTGGTTAATACACTCCTAATCGCAGAAATACTTCCTAAAATAGTTTTGGCTGTTGCTGATTTGTTCATAGTATATATATGAATGCCATCTACTCCCCAAGATAGGAGGTCTATAATCTGGCTAATTGCATAGGACATGCCAGCTTCTCTTAGGGCCTCAGGATTGTCTTCGTATTTTGCAAGCAAACGTTCAAACTTTTTAGGTATAGAATTACCAGTAAGTTTAGTTATGGTATTTACCTGCCTTTTGTTAAGTATTGGCATGATACCTGCTACAATTGGTACATCAATACCCTTTTGCGCGGTCTTGTCATAGAAGTCATAAAAGGCTTCATTGTCAAAAAACATTTGGGTTACAAAGAAATCTGCCCCAGCATCCATCTTTCTTTTAAGAAAGTCAATATCTGCATCAAGGTCCTTGGCATCTGGATGTTTTTCAGGATAGCATGCCCCGCCTATGCATAAATCAGAGTTTCTTTTGAAAAAGTCAATTAATTCTACGGAGTTTTTAAAGCCCCCTTTAGGGAAAACGTCAGCAGTTGTGTCCTTTGGATAATCACCTCTAAGTGCCATAACATTTTGAATATTATTTCTTTTAAATGACTCTAAAATTTGCTCTATTTCTTCTCTTGAAGATGTAATACAGGTAACATGTGCAAGAGAGGTTAGATTATGTTGCTTTTGTATATAGGATGATATCTCAACTGTCTTATCCTTAGTACTTCCTCCCGCTCCATATGTAACGCTCATAAAATCAAAATTTAAGCTGTTCAATTCATCTATTGTGTCATAAATTGTATTCACGGGATACCCCTCTTTTGGTGGAAATATTTCGCATGAAATCATGGGGTTTGTCTCTGAAAACTTGTCAATTATCTTCATATAATTACCTCCTAATAAAAAAAGTCTTTTCCGGCAAGGAAAAGACATTTAAGTCAATTTTCTTCATCTGCCGGTTTCTATAACTATAACCGCTGGAATTAGCACCTGATAAATATATTGGTTGCCGGACTTCTTAGGGCCAGATCCCTCCGTCACTCTTGATGAAATGTTAAGTTGATTTGATATTAGAAATCAGTATATATGCAATTAGCTATCTTGTCAAGTTGAAATAAAATATTTATCAAATATATGATGAAATCTATGATTATGCTAAAGTTTCTGCCTTGTTGACTTTTTCAATAATCTCATCAATCTTTTCTTTGGCTTTTTTTATGGCCATTTCTCCTTCTTCCTTAGTAGTACCAGTACTATCTACTAAAAGTTTTTCAAAATTCTTTATACCTAAAGATTTCATAATGTCTTCCACGTAATCAAGTCCTTTATTTAAGAAAGGCCTCATTACTAAGCTTATATCTGCTCCTGAAGATTGTACATAGATTACAGTTCTGCATTTATCATCAAGTAATCCTTTAGGTTTTTTGCCTTCCTCGGGAAATGAAATGGTTCTATTTTCCTGAACAATACAATCAATGTATTCCTTAAGTGGTGCAGGAAATGATAAGCTCCACATAGGGGCTGCTATAACATATATGTCTGCATCAACAAATTGATTTGTTAGTGACACAATTCTTTCTACTTCTTTTTGTTCCTTTTCAGGTAATTTTCTAGCAGCCTCTTCATCAACAATACAGTTTCGACCCTTATAATATTGATATTCCAGCCGAGGAATATGTGCCTTATAAAGGTCTAATTCTTCAAGAGTAGTATCAGGGTGTTTTTCTACAAACTTGTTAATTAATTCTCTTGCTACAGTTTTACTAGCTGATAATTCTTCTGGTTTAGAGTTGACAGATATATATAAGAGTTTTTTATTATTTGTCATTGTAATCACACCTTTTTTATTTTTATATTCCATATTAGTATAACTTCTTTCTGATAAAATATTAAAAAATAAATAATAGCATATTCATTTCCATCAAGTACAATCAGATAATGTCGAGATAAATGTTATTATAGAACATAATTCTTGCATAAAATGATGAAATATGATATTATTACTAGGGTCTTTGTGAAAAAATAAACAATAAAATATAAATAAATTAGTAAGGAGATGTATTATATGTATAAAATAGTTGGTAAAAGGTTACTAGCACCAGATATTTATCTAATGGATATAGAAGCACCAAGAATTGCAAAATCAGCAAATCCTGGACAATTTATTATCGTTATGGCAGATGAAAAGGGAGAACGTATCCCCTTAACAATATGTGATTACGATGAGGATAAAGGCACAGTTACAATTGTATTCCAAACCTTAGGACATAGTACTAAGAAGATGGCAGAATACCAGGTGGGTGATTCCTTCTCTGATTTTGTTGGACCATTAGGTCAACCATCTGAACTTTTAAGCCAAGATGTTGAGGAATTAAAAGATATGAAGATACTTTTTGTAGCAGGTGGAGTAGGTACAGCCCCTGTATATCCTCAAGTAAAAATGCTTCATAGTAATGGTATAAAGGCAGATGTTATTGTAGGAACAAGAACTAAAGATATGCTAATCCTAGAGGATGAGATGAAAGAAGTAGCAGGAGAACTATACATTACAACTGATGATGGTTCTTATGGCTTTAATGGTATGGTAACTGATAAAATGAATGACCTAATTAAAAACCAAGGGAAAAAATACGATCATGTTGTGGCTATTGGTCCTATGGTAATGATGAAGTTTGTTGCAAAACTAACTAAAGAGTTAGGAATTCCTACAACTGTAAGTCTTAATCCTATTATGGTAGATGGTACTGGTATGTGCGGAGCTTGTAGGGTTACAATTGGTGATGAAATAAAATTTGCCTGTGTAGATGGACCGGAATTTGATGGTCATTTAATAGATTTTGATGAGTCTATTAGAAGGCAGGCTATGTATAAAACAGAAGAAGGTAAAGCAACCTTAAAGGTTGAAGAAGGGGATACCCATAAAAAGCCTGGTTGCGACTGCGATAATAACTAATATAGAAAGAAGGTTATATTTACTATGAGTAGAATGAAAAAAGTTCCTGTAAGAGAACAGGATCCTAAGATAAGAGTTACTAATTTTGATGAAGTATGCCTTGGCTATTCGAAAGAAGAGGCAATGGCAGAAGCAAGTAGATGCTTAGATTGTAAGAAACCACTTTGTATAGGGGATTGCCCTGTTTCTATTAATATTCCAAAGTTTATAATGGAAGTTAAGGAAGGAAACTTTGAGCAAGCAGCAAAGATAATTGCAGAGGCTAGTGCCCTACCAGCAGTATGCGGAAGAGTATGTCCTCAAGAAACTCAATGTGAAGGTAAATGTGTACTTGGTATTAAGGGCGAGCCAGTAGCTATTGGTAAGTTAGAGAGATTTGTAGCCGACTGGTCAAGGGAAAACAACATTGAACTTGTAAAACCAGCTGAGAAAAACGGTAAGAAAGTAGCTGTAATAGGTAGTGGTCCAGCTGGACTTACCTGTGCTGGAGACCTAGCAAAGCTTGGTTATGAAGTGAC
>CAYOAJ010000053.1:0-10902 GCA_964401895.1 uncultured Herbinix sp. | reverse complement strand
ATATATAAAGCCATCATATTTATTTGAAAGAATTTTTTTTCTGTCCATGGTCTGCCTCATTTTTATATTGTCATAACATTATATGACAAAAAAATATAAATGCGCTTAAATATTTGTCTTGAAATCATTGAAAGTAATAATATTATCACTTATACTAATCCTAATACTAGTTTACATGATAAATTTGAATGGAGGTTTACAATGTCAGGATCAATTTACGGAAATTTATTCAAGCTTTCCACATGGGGTGAATCCCATGGACCAGGTATAGGGGTTGTAGTAGACGGTTGCCCCGCAGGCCTAGCTCTAAAAGAAGAAGATATACAGTTATATCTAGATAGAAGAAAGCCTGGACAAAACCAGTATTCTACTCCAAGAAAAGAAGATGATACAGTTCAAATATTATCTGGAGTTTTTCAAGGATATACAACTGGAACTCCTATCTCTCTAATTGTTTATAATAAAGACCAACGGTCTAAAGATTATTCAGATATTGCTGGCTACTATCGCCCAGGTCATGCAGACTATACTTTTGATCAAAAGTACGGTTTTAGGGACTACAGAGGAGGGGGTAGGTCTTCAGGGCGAGAAACAACAGCTAGAGTTGCTGCTGGTGCTATCGCTGCCTCTATATTGAAAGAAATGGGCATTGAAGTAAATGCCTATACTAAATCGATTGGCCCTATATCTATTGATTATGAAAAATGCAAGAGAGACAATATTTCAATTAGCCCTCTTGTTATGCCAGATATAGAAGCCTCAGAAAAAGCTCAGGATTATATTCTCAAGCACAAGGAAATGGATAATTCAGTTGGTGGAATAATCGAATGTATAGCTACTGGCTTGCCAGCAGGTATAGGCGAACCAGTTTTTGACAAACTAGATGCGGCCCTTGCTAAAGCAGTAATGTCTGTAGGTGCAGTAAAAGGGGTGGAAATTGGTAGCGGTTTTAATGTTGCCCTTAGCAATGGATACGATAATAATGATAACTTCTACTATGACGACAATAAGAATTTAAGAAAAACTAGTAACCATGCAGGGGGTATTCTTGGAGGTATAAGTGATGGATCTGAGATTGTTCTAAGAGCTGCTGTAAAGCCCACTTCATCTATTGGAAAAACCCAGCAAACAGTTAATAAAGATATGGAGAATATTGAGATTCAAATACAAGGTCGACATGACCCAATTATTGTTCCAAGAGCCGTAGTTGTTGTTGAATCAATGGTTAATATTACCCTTGTTGATTATCTGTTTATAGGCATGTCTTCTAGGATGGATAAGGTAAAAGACTTTTATAAATAATCTTGCTAATATATCTAAAAAATATGTTGACAAGATCTTTTTTTTAAGTATAATTAGTATTAGTTTGTTTATAAAAACTAAACAAATAGTTTAGTAATAGTAAGAATCCGAGAGGAGGAACTCCCTATGAGTATTGGTAGCAAACTTAAAGAATTACGAGTTCAAAAAAGCCTTACACAGGAAGAACTTGCTAATCGTGCCGAATTATCAAAGGGGTATATTTCACAGATAGAAAGAGACCTTACCTCACCATCAATTGCCACATTGGTAGATATTCTTCAATGCTTAGGTAGTAATCTTGAAGAGTTTTTTAGTGGAACAAGTTCAGAGCAAGTGGTTTTTAAAAAGATTGATTATTTTGAAAAATATGATCAAGAACTTAAAAGCGATATCAAATGGATTATTCCTACTGCACAGAAAAATATGATGGAACCTATATTATTGACTTTAGAGGAAGGTGGGTCAACATATCCTGATAATCCCCATGAGGGAGAAGAATTCGGTTTTGTGTTAAAGGGAAGTATCCTTCTTCATGTTGGTAATAATACTTATAAGGTAAAAAAAGGTGAGTCTTTTTATTATGTTGCTAATAAACAGCACTATATAGAAAGTAACTCAAAAACTGGAGCAAGCCTTATATGGGTATCAACCCCACCTAGCTTTTAATACAAACAAGAAACAAGGCATTTATAAGGAGGATTTAGTATGACAAATAATAAACTAATCGATCTTGTTAACATATCGAAATCCTTTGGGGACAACCTTGTGTTAGACCAATTAAACTTATTTATTAGAGAAAATGAATTTCTAACACTACTTGGCCCCTCAGGATGTGGTAAGACAACTACCCTGCGAATTATAGGTGGTTTTGAAAACCCTGATTCTGGACAGGTTATCTTCCAGGGAAAGGATATTTCTACATTAGCGCCTAACGAAAGACCTCTTAATACAGTATTTCAGAAATATGCTCTTTTTAATCATATGACCATAGCTGAAAATATCGCCTTTGGGTTAAAGATAAAAAAGAAAAGCAAACAATATATAAAAGATAAAATAGATTATGCCTTGAAGTTAGTTAACCTAGATGGATTTGAGAATCGTATGCCTGATTCACTTAGCGGTGGCCAACAACAACGTATTGCCATTGCTAGAGCTATAGTAAATGAACCAAAGGTCTTACTATTGGATGAACCTTTAGGTGCTCTTGATTTAAAACTAAGACAAGAGATGCAATATGAACTTATTCGTCTAAAGAATGAACTAGGAATAACATTTATATATGTTACCCATGATCAGGAAGAGGCCCTTACAATGTCAGACACTATAGTAGTAATGAATCAAGGTTACATTCAGCAGATAGGGTCTCCAATGGATATATATAATGAACCGGAAAATGCATTTGTAGCAGACTTTATTGGGAATAGTAATATTGTCCCTGCTACCATGGTTGAAGATAAATTAGTTAATATCTTTGGAACAAATTTTCAGTGTGTAGACAAAGACTTTGGTAAAAACCAACCGGTGGATGTAGTAATTAGGCCAGAGGACATAGAGCTCGTTAAGGCGGAACTGTTACTTCTCTTCTATTCAAGGGAGTTCACTATGAGATGGATGTCACAGCTTTAGGACATGAATGGTTAGTTCATTCTACAGACCTTGCCCCTGTGGGAAGTGAAGTTGGAATTTGGATTGACCCATACAATATTCATATTATGAGTAAGCCAGAATCAGAAGATGAGGAAGCCATAGAAATAGAAGAATCAATTTAATTAGGAGGTGACTTAATGACTACAAAATCAATCAGATCCACTAAGAATAATTCAGCTTTTCTATTAAAAACAAGATGGATGTCCCTACCATACTCCATTTGGATGATAGGATTCATTGTTATACCACTAATTATGATTGTTTATTATGGACTTACATCAAGAGTAGATAATTTGTTTACTTTGGATAATATTAGGCTAATTATGGATCCTGTTAACCTAAGAGCTATGAAGCTTTCCTTACAATTATCTTTGATTAGTACACTTGTGTGCTTGTTGATAGCATATCCTCTAGCTTTTATACTTACTAGATCCAGGATAAAAAGTAATAGCTTCATCGTTATGGTTTTAATTCTTCCTATGTGGATGAACTCTCTTCTTAGGACAATTGCCTGGCAGAACCTATTGGAAAGAAACGGTTTGATTAATACAATTCTTAACTTTTTTAATTTACCATCTTTAGAAATTATTAATACACCTACTGCTATTGTATTAGGTATGGTATATAATTTCTTGCCATTTATGATTTTACCAATTTATAATGTCTTATCAAAAATTGATATAGATGTAATTAATGCGGCTAAAGATCTTGGGGCAAATAACAGACAAACTTTCTTCAAGATAACATTACCATTAAGTCTACCTGGAATAGTGAGTGGTATTATTATGGTTTTCGTCCCTTCACTTACTACATTTGTTATATCCGTCCTATTAGGGGGTAGCAAGGTTATACTTATTGGCAATGTTATAGAACAACAATTCCGAGTTGGGGATTGGCATGGAGGATCTGGCCTATCATTAGTTTTAATGATTTTTATTCTACTAAGCATGGCCATCCTATCAAAATACGATAATAATAAAGAATCTAGGGGGAGTGGATTATGGTAAAAAAATTTATTGAACGTTTTTATATTGGAATCATACTTTTGTTTTTATACGCCCCTATTTTTATTTTAATAATACTTTCATTTAATGAATCAAAGACAAGGTCAAAGTGGGGAGGCTTTTCTCTCCGTTGGTATAAGGACTTATTTACAAATGATTCTATTATGAGTGCCTTATATACAACTTTGATTATAGCAGTCTTATCAGCACTTATAGCAACAATTATAGGTACAGCTGCTGCTATAGCAATCAATCATATGAGAAGTTCTACTCGAACTATTTATATGATTATAACTAATATTCCAATGCTCAATGCTGATATTGTTACAGGAATATCCCTAATGTTACTCTTTGTAGCCTTAAGATACACCTTAGGTTTCACTAGTGTACTAGTGGCTCATATAACCTTTAATATACCTTATGTTATATTAAGTGTTATGCCAAAGTTGAAACAACTAGATCCTAATACCTATGAAGCTGCCTTAGACCTTGGTGCTACACCTTTGTACGCCTTTTTCAAAGTCATTTTGCCTGATATTTTTTCAGGAGTTCTAACAGGATTCTTTTTATCATTTACTATGTCATTAGATGACTTTGTTATAACACATTTTACAAAGGGTCCAAATATTAACACTTTATCAACCAAGATATATACCGAAGTTAGAAAGGGAATCAAACCTGAGATTTATGCTCTTTCAACCCTGATGTTTGTAAGCGTATTAATATTACTGATATTTATAAATGTTAAATCTAGCTCATCAAAAAAATCTACAGGATGAGCCTTATGAATGGAGGACGAAAAATGAAAAGAATTACATTAGTTTTTATATTGATTTTAGCAATGGGACTTTTAACAGCTTGTAGTGATGATGGAGAAAAAGTCTATGTGTATAATTGGGGAGAATATATTGACCCTGACGCATTAAATATGTTTGAAGAGGAAACTGGAATAAAGGTTGTATATGATGAGTTCAATACTAATGAAGATATGTATCCTAGAGTAGAAACTGGTGCAGTTCAATATGATGTAATATGTCCTTCCGACTATATGATACAGAAAATGATAAAAAATGACCTTATTGTTAAGCCTAATTTTGATAATATTCCTAACATCAAACACATTGATCCCATATATTTAGAAAGTGCTAAGGAATATGATCCAGGTAATGAATACAGTATTCCTTACACCTGGGGCACCCTAGGAATACTATATAATAAAACTATGGTAGACGAAGAAGTAGATAGTTGGGGAATAATATTTGATGAAAAGTATTCTGGTGAAATCTTAATGATTGATAGTGTTCGAGATGCATTTGCCATAGCCCTATCTTATCTCGGCTACAATATAAATTCTACTGATGAAGCAGAATTAGAGGAAGCTAAGGAACTCTTATCACAGCAGTATCCTCTGGTACAGGCCTATGTAATTGATCAGGTAAGAGACAAGATGATTGGAGACGAAGCTGCTCTAGGAATAATCTACTCTGGTGAAGCTATTTATACAAGTAGGGAAAATCCAGATTTAGAGTATGTTGTTCCAAAGGAAGGTTCTAATGTATGGATTGATGCTTGGGTAATACCTAAGAATCACAGGAACAAGGAAAATGCTGAAGCATTTATAAACTTCATGTGTAGACCTGACATTGCTTTAATGAACTTTGAGTATATAACCTACTCCACTCCTAACTCCGCAGCATGGGAATTAATTGAGGATGAAGAAGTTAAGAATAACCCAGCTGCTTTCCCAGGTGAAGACGTTTTGGACCGTTGTACTACCTTTCAATATCTTGGAGAAGATATTGAATCAGCCTATATACAAAAATTTAATGAAGTTAAAAGTCAATAAAAAAAGGTGCTTAGCACCTTTTTTTATTATCTAATTCTAGCTGGAAATCCAATCTTTTTCTGAACTTTTCTTAAAGTTTTATTTGCATAGTAATTGGCTTTTTCTCCATTACTTTTAATAACATTGTCAATATAAGCTTTATCCATACTAAGCTCATTATAACGCTTTAAAACTGGGTCTAGCATATCAGCTACTGACTCTCCCACTGCTACCTTGAAATCTCCATATCCAGAGCTAGCAAATTCTTTCTCTATTTCTTCTATAGATTTTCCTGTAACAGCTCCATATATATCAATTAAATTGCTTATTCCAGGCTTATCTTCTGCATAGCGTATCTCATTGTCTGAATCTGTAACAGCTCTTTTAAACTTACGGATAATTGTATCTCTATCATCCGTTAAATATATACTTGCATTAGGGTTCTCATCTGATTTGGACATTTTCTTATTAGGCTCTTGTAAACTCATAATTCTAGCCCCGGCCTTACCATAATACCCTTCTGGTATAGTAAATACATCTCCATATATACCATTAAATCTCTCAGCTATATCCCTAGTAATCTCTAAATGTTGCTTTTGATCCGATCCAACTGGTACTACATCTGATTGGAACAAAAGAATATCAGCTGCCATAAGTACTGGATAAGTAAAAAGTCCAGCATTTATATTATCAGAATTTTTAGCTGCCTTATCCTTAAATTGAGTCATACGATTAAGTTCACCCATATAGGTAAAACAATTTAATATCCAACTAAGTTCTGCATGTGCAGGAACATGGGATTGATAATAGATACAATTTTTCTCTGGATCAAGACCTGCAGCAATATATAAAGTAAGAACATTTCTGGCTTTTTTACGAAGCTCTGCTGGGTTTTGTCTTACTGTTATTGAATGTAGGTCTACTACACAATAAAAACATTCGTATTCATCTTCAAGATCTAACCAGTTTTTTAACGCCCCAAGATAATTCCCTAATTGCAGGGTCCCTGTTGCCTGCATCCCTGAAAAAGATATTTTCTTTCCATTTAACATAATATATCAAACCTTTCTTTTTAGTTATCTTAAATTAATCTTCTATTAGAGCAATTACCTCTTTCAAGGAATCAATAACTCCATGGTAATCCCCTTCCTTTACATCTCCAAAACCATATCTGGCATATATAAAGGGTATACCCACTTCTTTACAAGCATCAGCATCCCCTTGTGTATCTCCAATATATACAGGCTTTTCTAAATTGTTTCTTTCCATAACCATTCTAATATTATCTGCCTTGTACTTACCAGACCTACCTGGATACTCAAAATCAATAAAATACTTCTCCAGATGAGGATAAGCTTTAAAAAAGCTTTGAATATATCCCTCACCACAATTACTAACTATAAAAAGCTTATATCGACCATACAGCTTGTCCAATGTTTCCTCTAGATTAGGAAATAATATAGCTCCTCTTTCTGCCAAGTAATCATTTTGATATTCATAAATCTCATCGGTTATACTAATAGCTCTTTCCTGGGAAAAATTTTTGAATATATTTATTGCAATCTCATCCATAGGACGACCAAAAAGACTCTTTAGTATTTTTGCATTAACCTCAACATTAATCTCAGGATACTTTTCCTCTAAAACCTTATTAATTAATATAGAAATCTCTTCAGTAGAATCCCATAGGGTTCCATCCAAATCAAAAATTACACTATCATACATTCTATTCCTACTTTCTTTTTATTATAAAAGTATTAATATCCACTAAAGACTATAATGCCTTTTTTATATTTATTTGTCAAGTCTTCAAGGATATTAAATAGATAAAAAATCCAATAGGAAGGTACCACTAATGGTTACCTTCCTATTGGATTTTAATGCTATACATTAACTATCAAATCTGATCTCAAGTTTTTCATCCCCCTGCATGAGCTCAGAAGTCTTGGTTGAATATCTTTTTAAACTTTGTCCTATTTTATAGATAAGAACAATCGCAGTAACTATAACGAGAATAGCTATTTCAATTGGATACTCTAACTTTTTAAAGATTCCGCTTGCCACATCTAATCCTATTAGACTTACGAGAAAGTTCTCAAACATTGTGCTGGCTAAATTATTAACAATTATAGATATAGGCAAGCTTACTATAATATGTAGAACTGCCTTTAATGCAATCATAAGTCGTATTATGCCTATGGATGCTCCTTGTAATCTCATTTTATAATAAACACCTTTATATCTATCCATTAAATTATAATAAGCTATAACAAAAAAGCTCATTATAGAAATTTTAAATATTGTTTGAACACTACCTAACTTTAAATTAATATAAATAGAGTCTTTGCTAATGGAACCATATTGCACCTTTGTATATTCTAGGGCCCCTGTAAAAAGTGTTAGTACAAGACTCGAACATATAATCAACAAAATACTCTTTATATTACTTCTTATATCTTTCTTATCTTTAATTTGATAAAACGCTTTAATATACTTCATACCTTCCCCTTCTGTACATTTTTCTTGTTACTGTTTAAATGCTTGGGACTGACAATCAGCCCAAGCATTTAGTGAAAAGAATGTTATTTGTTAACGATATAAAGTATTTATTCCCCAATAGATACCTTGTTAAAAAATTACAACTATTTTAGCCAAAAATTTTGTTCCACCAATACCATACACTCAATAAATTATTCATTATGTACCCCCCTTGTAATAAGAATACAACTTATATTGTTGAAATATAAATTGAAGAACCTTGGTTACACTCCCTTTATATCATGGTAACCAAGGTTCTTCAACGGCCTATGACATGAACGTCCTTTATTCATGCACCAACGTCCAAATATTAATTTTACTACGAAAATTTTCGATTTATATGTTTTTATATAATTCTTTATTATTTTCTTTTCTCTTACTTTTCATATGAATAAAAAGATAAAACATCTTATCATCACTTTCTAATTTTATACTTCCCCCATACTCTCTTGCTTTCATTTTCATATTATTTAATCCAAATCCATGAAAATCCTTATCTTCCTTACTAGTTTCAATCTTATTGTTAACTATTTCTACTTCTTCATTAATTGGGTTTGTTATATCTATGAACAAATCTTCCTTAAAGCTACTTATTTTAATATTTATCACATGTATTATATCTACATCTTCAAACTTATATATAGCCTCTACAGCATTATTAATGGCATTAGCAAATATTACACATAAATCCATAGAGCTTATATGCAATTCATCTGGAAATCCACCTTCTACTTTTATCAGTATACGATCCCTATGTTTAGCTTGAGTATCATTTATAATAGCATTAACTATATCATTTCCTGTATCTAAAAGCTCTTCTAGGGTTTTTGCTCCTTCTATTAGCTCATTGATATAATTACGTAGCTCTTCATGTTTTCCACCTTTATATAGTGCATCTATACAGGTTATATGGTTATTAATATCATGTCTAATAGATTTAATTTCTTGCTGTTTCTCATTAACAAGAGTATAATACTTTTGTTGTGATTTGATAACCTGTTCATTAATCTGCAGTTGTTTCTTATAATTATCCCTTGAATAGGTTAAAAAAATAAGTGTAACACAGCCTAAAAAGTAAGCAAAGACAACTAATATTACCAGAAATAGCATTGCCTTTCGTATCTTACCTTCAGCACCTGGTAGATTGGTCGTCATAAGACCTGCTATAAAGAATATCCCTACACTTGCTCCTATAAAAAACAGAATATATAAATTCATATTGATAGATATTTTATTGGTATTTTTATAGCTTTTCTTCTTAAGTAAAGCTATAAAAGCAAAAATCACAATATTAATTCCATTGGATAAAAAGTTACTGACTGGTCTGTTTATAATTTCTATCAAGCTTGTGTCAAATATTATGGAAAATATGCCCGCAATACATATGTCAAAAAAAGTAACACATATATATGTAAGTAGGGTAAAAGCAATTTTTATATATAGTTTACCCTGAAAGATTAATAACATGGTTACAATTATTAGAATAGGCATCATAGCCTCATAGAGTCCTACAAAAACATTAAAGGGCAATTGTTTTATTAAAACAACACATAAAGGAGGTATTAATAGAGCTAAATATACTGTTTTTTCTTTTCTAAATTTAAAGTCTAAAATTCCTGCTAACACTATAATTATTTTAATAATTTCAATTATATAAAACATTAATATATATGATACATTATTATAGCTCATTTTTCCCCCCCACTTAATTAATCTTATATTGCATTTTGACGTCTAAACTCTAGGACTGCATCCTTAAACTTTCCTGCTTTCTTTATAGCTAGTTGGACCTTTTCACCATTTTCCATATGTATAAGCTTATCAATCTCTTCTACATATAGCATATTAACAATGTATGACCTATGAACCCTATAGAAGGCTCCAACATTAAGAATTTCTTCCCATTCTGCCATGGTCTTTGTAGACTCTATAAAATCAGTAGTTGTCCTCACCAGAGACGTTCGATTAACATACTCAATATAAACAATTTCTTCAGGCTTAATATAATATGTCTTACCAAACTTACCAGCTACCACCTTGAAGTTTTTGTTGATTTCTTTTATGGTTTCTCCTAAGGTCACCATAAACTCCTCTTCATCAATGGGTTTTAATATGTATCTAAAAGCTTTTACCTTGTAGCCCTCTTGCATAAAAGAACGATATCCTGTAACAAATATAATAAACATACTTTCATCTTCTTCCCTTATCTTAGTTGCGGTTTCCATACCATTAAGACCTGGCATCTGCACGTCCAAAAAGAGAATATCAATTTTTTCATCATAGTTCAGCAGTTTATCACCAGAAGAGAACGTCACAAACTCAAACTCCATAGAATAATTTTTCTCAAACTTCCTACACAGTCTAATTATCTCGTTTCTTATAATTTGCTCATCATCACATATTGCAATTCTCAACTTCTTTTCCCCCATGAATAGCTTTTCAACATGTAAGTATAAATATGCATTCTATAATATAATATAGCAATAAGTTAAATATTAGTCAATCTATAAGATAAAAAAACAAGCTTTAATAAAGAGTTTTCTATGTTATAATTAGCTTATATATTAGCAAAACGTCATACAAGGA
>CAYOAJ010000052.1:0-10920 GCA_964401895.1 uncultured Herbinix sp. | reverse complement strand
CATTAATGAACATAATATAATGCATGACAAGCCTAGTTCTGTAGAGTCAGCAATTGTTATGCTAACAGACCACCTTGTTTCAACCCTACAATATATTTCTAAAACAAAAAACAATATCTATTCAAAAGATAAAATTATAGAACAACTTTTTCAAATTCGTTTAAAAAAAGGAGCATTTGATAAGTGTGGACTTTTAGTAAAGGACTACATAATTTTAAAAGATTTTTTTATTGAAGAATTTCAAGATTGATAATTCTTCCAGACAAATACTTTTTAGAAAGGTGTGATCTATTGACAATCAATATTAGATATGAAAATATAGAACAACTAGATGAATCATGGAAGCTGCTATTTGAGAAAGTAATAAGTGCTTGTCTTGATTATGAGAAATGTCCCTATGAGGTTGATATTAGCATTTTAATTACTAATGATTCATTAATTCAGGAAATCAATGAGGAGTTTCGTGGTATTGATAAGGCAACAGACGTATTGTCATTTCCTTCTATATTATTTCAATTCCCTTCGGATTTTAAAAGTTTAGAAGATGATTGGAGCTTTTACTTTCATCCTGATTCAGGAGAATTACTACTAGGGGATATAGTAATATCTTTTGAAAGGGCCAAAAAGCAAGCCCAGGATTATGGTCACTCCTTAGAAAGAGAAATAGCCTTTTTAACTGCCCATAGCATATTTCACCTTATGGGATACGACCATGAGAAAGAAAATGAAAGAAAAGAAATGGAAGATAAACAAGAAGATGTATTAAAAAAATTAAATATTTTAAGATGAAAATAAAAGGAAAGAAGGATATAGTTTTGAAAAAATTTGCTTATATAATGACAATTGTACTTACAGCATTTCTTATAAGAGGATGCAGCAAAGATGAAAATGATGATGAAAAAAACAATATAGTTCATATAGATATAATTGATAAACCTAGCCCTAGTCCAACAGTAAAGCCTACACAAACTCCAGAGATAGAAAGCTATGAGGGAAAGATGAGGAGTTACTTAACAGGACAATGGGTGGATGAAGAAATTGGTCAAAAGAGACCTTATGCAGTTCAATTTAGTAATTTCAAAACAGTTGCTAACCAATGGGGAATTGGACAAGCTGATATTGTTTACGAAGCCCTGGTTGAAGGGGGAATTACCAGGTTACTTGCCATAGGGGAAAACTTTACTGGTGATCGAATTGGTTCCATCAGAAGTTCTAGACATTATTTCGCAAGTCTTGCAGAAGAATATAATGCAATATATATACATTTTGGTAAGACAAAGTATGCAGTATCAAAGCTGAAAGAACTTAAGTCTGAGAATTTAGACGGAGAAACAGGAATAGGTACTACAGTTTTTTATAGGGACAAGTCCATGAATGCTCCTCATAATGCATTTGCTAGTTTAGAGGGTATTCATAAAGGTATTGAAAAAAAAGCTTATGATACAGAATACAGTGAAGACTTTGAGCCACATTTTCAGTTTCATGAAAAAGAAAAGGATCTGCCAGGGGACCAGTTAGCTAATAAAGTTACGGTGGGCTACTCCTACTATACATCCCCTTATTTTGAATATAATGAAGAGGACAAGCTATATTATAGGTATCAATTTGGAGGACCACACAAGGACTCTAATACTGATCAACAATTGACATTTAAGAATCTTATTATACAGTTTGTTAAACAAAGGGCAATTGATCGCAATGATTATCAGACAATTGACTTTGAGGATGCCAGTGGTTTAGGAATCTACATTACTAATGGTAAGAGGATTCCAATTACTTGGAAGAAGAATGAGAAGACTTCTTTTATGAGGTATTATACTGAGGATGGACAGGAGCTTATTATGAATCCTGGTAAAACTTTTATTACTCTTTTCCCTGATAGGAAGGCTGATGAACTTATAATAGAAGATTAAGCTAATAATACTATAGTAGAGTTACTGGAAACTACAAGATAAATATAACAACTTTTCTTGTTATTTAGAAGGAGATAAATAGATGTCTAGAAATAAGAATAACAATAGTTTTTTACTACAAGGGAGCATCCTAGCTGCAGCTTCCCTTATTGTGCGAATAATTGGTTTGTTTTATCGTGTTCCAATGCAGCGTATTATTGGGGACGAAGGTATGGGTTACTACTCAATAGCCTATAATATTTATAATATTGTTCTTATATTATCATCATATAGTCTACCTTTAGCTGTTTCCAAATTAGTAGCAGCTAGGGAAACTAATAGGCAATATAAGAATTCCTATAGAGTATTTATAAGTGCCCTAATTATTGCCATGGTTGTTGGACTAGTAGCTGCATCTATTTTGTTTTTTGGAGCTGAAACCTTCTCACTACTTCTAAATAATAATACCAATGTTTCCTTACCTTTAAGAGTACTGGCACCAACAATATTTGTCTTTGCTATTATGGGGGTTTTTCGTGGTTTCTATCAAGGAAAAGGTACCATGATACCAACGGCAATATCTCAAGTTGTTGAACAACTTATAAAAGCTATTGTAAGTATAGTGGCATCTTATTATCTTGTTAGAAATTTTAGTGCATCAGTCAATGTTGCCTCTTATGGTGCTGCAGGTGGAACTCTTGGTACTTTAGTTGGCGCCATTATTGCTTTATTCTTCTTACTTTTTGTATATATAGCATATAAGCCAATTTTAAACAAACAACTTTCTAGGGATCACACAAGGGATCCTGAATCCTATAAAGACATTTCCAAGCTTATAGCCTTAACAGTCTTACCCATTGTTGTAAGTCAGACTGTATACCATATTAGTGGAGTTATTGATGACTCTTTTTTCTCCCATATTATGAATGGCAAGGAGATATCTGCTTTTGATAGGGCCTTCTTTGCTAACAAGTCTCCTGGAGACCTATATACTGTAGAGGACATATCTAGCCTAATTGGGTTATATAGTGGCAAGTATAGGTTACTTACCAATGTACCAGTAGCAATTGCCTCTGCCATTGCTACAGCCAGTATTACTAGTATTTCAGCTGCAAAAGCTAGGGGCTTGGATGGAGTTATACGGAGGAGCACCCACGCTGCAATTAAGTTTTGCATGATAATTGCAATTCCTGCTACATTTGGTATGGCAATATTAGCATCACCTATTTTACAATTACTTTTTAATGATTCAAGTGTTCTTGCTTTGAACCTATTAAAATTAGGTTCTGTAGCAATTGTTTTCTTCTCATTATCTACAGTTTCAACTTCGATTTTGCAAGGAATTAACAAATTAAAGATACCAGTAATTAATTCAACTATCTCATTAGTAATACATATTATTTTAGTTTATGTGTTACTAAAGTTTACTCCATTAAGTAGCTATGGATTAGTTATAGGTAATGTTACATTTGCTATGGTAACTAGCATACTTAATTGGATAGCTATAGAAAAGTATCTGAATTACCGGCAGGAGATAGTTAAGACTTTTCTTATACCTACTATAAGTTCAGTCATTATGGCCATAGTAGTTTATTTTTCATATAAGGGTCTTATGACTTTAACTGGCCTTAATTGGCTTTCAACACTAATATCTATACTAGTGGCTATTATTATATATTTAATTGCAATGCTTCTTCTAAAAGGAATCTCTGAAGAAGAAATCAATAGTATTCCAAAAGGAGATACAATTGTAGCTATACTGAAAAAACTTCGTTTATTATAAGATTTCTTGAATATTTTTTATAATTTTGTATAATCAAGTAAATATTGGAGAAAATATATGCCAAAGGAGTGGTTTTGGTGAGAATCAAAAAGGCATATATATATATCTTATCCATTATTTCTTTAGCTATAATGTTTACTTTTTGTTATTATCTAAGTTATAAACATGCTTTAAATAAATTTAACAAGATGTCAATTGAAAGAAACCAAGAACTTGCAGATATAAGAGAAGATGATACAGAAAATATTATACCTCAGAAAGAGGAAAGTACACTTAATGTGGATATGGTAGATATTCAAACCATAAAACCCACGGCTAAATATATATTGGAGACTTATAATCTGAATGATAAAACTTTATCTACTGAAGAATTAAGTACTCCTGCCCATCTTGTTGGCCTATCCAGGTCGCAAATGTTGAATTATATAGAAAATTATATGGAAGATTTAACCCTTCAAGAATATAATAAGGGCTTGGTATCTTGTGAATTGATTAGGTTTTCTGAAGAAGAGTTTATACTTCGGAAAACTTATGATGACAATTTAATTCCTTTTCGTTTTTATGTGGCTATTAAAGACGGCTATGTAATCGTCTACAATAGCGACTTAAAATCAATTCATACCTATACCTATATTGAAGCTCAAAACCTTCCGGAAGATGATAGGATTGCCCTAAGTAAAGGGATCTATATAGAAAGTGCAGAAGAATTATATTCTCTTCTTGAAAGCTACTCTAGCTAGTAAAGAAACAATAAAGTATATCTTATAATTATCTAAATCTCTTGAATTAATGCCTCTAATAAAATATAATGAATTTTAAAACATTAGGATTATTAGGAGGCATACTTTGCTTAAATATGACCTTATTATAGTAGGAGCCGGTGCTTCAGGCTTAGTAGCAGCAATTGCAGGAGCAAGAAACAAGCAAAAGGTATTAGTAATAGAGAAAAATTCCCAAGCAGGTAAAAAAATATTAGCAACTGGTAATGGTAGATGTAATTACACCAATCTATATCAAGATGCTCAGTGCTATCGTAGTGATGACAGTGAATTTGTTAGAAATGTACTGTCACATTTTGATGTGCAAAAAACCATCTCATTTTTCAAAGAGTTAGGGGTTTATCCCAATAATATAAATGGTTATATATATCCTAACTCAGAACAAGCTTCCAGCCTTGTAGATCTTCTAATGATTGAATGTAAAAGGCTTAAGGTTGATTTTAGATTTCAAGAAAAAGTAATAGAAGTTCAAGCCCCTCATTTTACAATTAAGACCCAGCATACTCCTATGTCAGAGAAAAAACTTCAAAGACATCTTAGAAAAAAAGGGGATTTTAATAGTTATGATTTGTATAAGGATTATTACTTGGAAGATAGACAGGAATTTAATTCATACCATGGTAAGAAGCTTATCTTAGCAACTGGGGGACGTGCTCAACCTAAGTTAGGGTCTGATGGTAGTGGATATACAATAGCCAAGTTATTTGGTCATAGCCTAAATCAACCCCTACCAGCCTTAGTCCAACTAGAATCTCCTGATAAGATCTGTCAGACTGTAGCTGGTGTAAGATGTAAGGCCAGGGTAAAAGTTATATGTGAAAAAAAACTTATTGCTTATGAAGAAGGTGAGATAAACTTCACAGACTATGGCATATCAGGAATTCCTATTATGCAGATAAGCCGTTTTGTTTCAATAGCCCTTGCAGAAGAAAAAGATATACATCTTGATATGGATCTATTAACAGATCTTTCAGATGAGGACTTAAAAGATGAGCTAAGGAAAAGAATTTCTCATAATGGTCATAAAAATATCCATCAAATCTTAATAGGTCTATTAAATGATAAGCTTTCATATGGATTAGTTAAAAGAGCAGGAATAGATTTAAAGCTACCCTCTAAAGAGATAAGTCATAAGGAATTAGAAAGATTAGTAGATGAAATCAAAGAATTCATATTAATAATAGATGGAACCAAGTCATTTGACAGGGCTCAAGTTACTACAGGCGGGATTCCTACTAAGGAAGTTAATCCGGATAATATGGAATCAAAACTTGTGGATAATTTGTATCTTGCAGGAGAATTACTTGATGTAGATGGAACTTGCGGTGGCTACAATCTACAGTGGGCATGGAGTTCTGGATACCTTGCAGGAAATAATAGTATATGATTTACAACTTGTATCTAAGGCCAATAACTGATATACTTTAAGATATTATGTTTAATAAAAAATATCTTTTTTCGGAGGATAAGATGAATTACAGGGAACATTTAAAGAATAAAAATAGAATTGTTGTAAAAATTGGATCTTCTAGTTTAACTCACCCTGAAACTGGTAGGTTGAATTTGGATAGGATGGAGAAGCTAGTTAGGGTTTTAACTAATATTAATAATCAAGGCAAGGATGTTATCTTAGTTTCTTCTGGCTCTATTGCAGTTGGAAGAACAGCTTTATCTTTAAAGGAGAAACCATCAACTCTCACCATGAAGCAAGCCTGCGCAGCAGTTGGACAGGCTAGACTTATGATGGTATATCAGAAGCTTTTCGCTGAGTATAATCAAATTTGTGCACAGATCTTAATGACTAAAGATACTATGATCAATGATTGTAGCCGGACTAATGCTAGAAACACATTTGATAAACTATTGGAGATGAATGTTATTCCAATTGTAAATGCTAATGATACAGTATCTACTGAGGAACTAAATTTTAGTGATAATGATACACTTTCTTCTATAGTAACAGCCTTGGTTGACGGGGACCTTCTTATTATTCTATCAGATATAGATGGCTTCTGCACTGATGATCCCAATAAAAATAGTAAGGCTAAATTAATTTCTTGTGTGGAAAATATTAATGATGACATGTTTGATATGGCAAAGGCATCAACGGGTGCAGATGTTGGCACAGGTGGTATGAAAACGAAAATATTTGCAGGGAAGATTGTAACATCTTTTGGAGCTGATATGGTGATTTGTAATGGTAACGATGTTGAAAACATTAATTACATCCTAGATGGCAAAGAAATTGGAACTTTATTTAAATCCAATAAAAATGGTGACTTTAATCTACTAGATTACATAAGTCCAAACAATAAGACCTATTAAAAATACTCTAGAAAGGATCTATATAATGGAGCAAACAAATCTTGACCGTATTAATGAACTATATAACAAATCAAAAACCGAAGGCCTTACTCCTGAAGAAAAACAGGAACAGGCAAAGCTTCGACAAGATTATATTAAGGCTATTCGTAAAAACCTAAGAGGTACTTTAGAAAATATTTCTTTTGTTGAAGATGATGGTAGTATCACTAAAGCAAAGAGGAAATCTAAAGACTCTTAACTTATATAGATAACAAATCCCATTCAAATTTAATAATATTTTTTATGAAAGGAGTATTTTATGAATTATCTTAATCAGTTAGGAAAAAAAGCAAAGGAAGCTGCTCATTCAATAAGCAAAATGAGACAGGATGACAAAAATAAAGTACTTGAAAATTGTGCTAAAGCTATTATTGACGCAGAAAAAGATATATTGACTGCTAATGAAGAGGATATAGAAAGATCAATAAGTAGCGGAATCAAAGGTGCCCTTATTGACCGCTTACGTCTAAGCCCAGAACGTATTAAGGATATGGCTGATGGCCTACTTCAACTTAGGGATCTCCCTGACCCTGTGGGAAAAATTCAATCAATGAATGAAAGACCAAATGGCCTTATGATAGGTAAGAAAGTTGTTCCATTAGGTGTTATAGGAATCATATATGAATCAAGGCCTAATGTTACCTCAGATGCTTTTGGCTTATGCTTTAAAGCAGGCAATGCTGTTGTTTTAAGAGGTGGCAGTGATGCTATAGTTTCTAATAAGGCTATTATTAAGGCTTTAAGGCAAGGCTTAGAAACATCTGGATGCAGTACAGACGCTGTTCAGCTTATTGAAGACACTTCAAGAGAAACAGCTACACAGTTTATGAAATTACATCAATATATTGATGTATTAATTCCAAGGGGTGGAGCTGGCCTTATAAAATCAGTGGTAGAGAATAGTACAATTCCAGTTATTGAAACTGGTTCTGGAAATTGCCACATCTATGTAGATGAATATGCAGACTTTGATATGGCACTAGATATTATAGATAATGCTAAAACCCAGCGACTTGGGGTATGTAACACCTGTGAATCCATTGTGGTTCACCAGGCTATTAGCAAGGAATTTATTCCTTTGCTATACGAAAGGTTGAATGCTAAAGATATTGAGATTAGAGCAGACGAAAGGGCAAGAAAGATTTGTAGCATGTGTACAGCTGCTACAGAAGAAGATTTTGCTACTGAATATCTAGATAAAATTGTTTCATTAAAAATTGTTGATGATATTGATGAGGCCATAGCCCATATAAACAAATACAACACTATGCATTCAGAAGCTATCATTACCAAAGATTATAGTAATTCTATGAGATTCTTAAACGAAGTTGATTCTGCTGCAGTATATGTAAATGCATCAACACGTTTTACAGATGGTGGAGAATTTGGTTTTGGAGCAGAAATAGGAATTAGTACACAGAAGCTTCATGCAAGAGGACCTATGGGCTTAGAAGCTTTAACCACAACTAAGTTTTTAATCTTAGGCAATGGACAGATAAGAAACTAGAAGAAACGTTTATGTTTTATAAGAAATGAGGTTAGTATATGAGAGGACAACAAATTTATGATATGCCTAGCGGAGATGATGTAAGGGATTTCTTCCGCAAGTTTAGAAGAATTATTGGATTTCTTATTCTAGTAATAATTATTGCTATATTTTCATTCGGTTCATTTTATTCTATTAATGAACAAGAACAAGCGGTTATAACAACCTTTGGTAAGGCTAAAACCGTTAGTGCACCTGGATTACATTTTAAGATACCAATTATTCAGAAGGTGCAGAAAGTAGATACAACAATTCAAGGTATGCCAATTGGCTATGATATGTATACAGGTGAAAGTATTGAGTATGAATCTATAATGATTACTTATGATTTTAACTTTGTAAATGTTGATTTCTTCTTAGAGTATAGGGTTTCTGATCCTATAAAGTACTTATATGCATCTACCCATCCAGAGACAATACTTAAGAATGTGGCTCAAAGTAACATTAGATCTGTTGTTGGAGGCTACTTAGTTGATGATGTAATTACAACTGGTAAGTTTGAGATTCAAGCTACTATAAAAGATCAGATAATTAACGAACTCCTTAATCATGATATTGGTATCCAATTAGTTAACTTAACAATCCAGGATTCAGAGCCACCTACGGAAGAGGTTATGGAAGCCTTTAAATCTGTTGAGACTGCAAAGCAAGGTAAGGATACTGCCATTAATAATGCCAATAAATATAGAAATGAGCAGATACCTAAAGCAAAAGCAGAAGTAGATAAGATAGTACAAGAAGCTGAATCAGACAAGGCTAGGAAAATCAACCAAGCTCAAGCAGAAGTAGCAAGGTTCAATGAAATGTATGGTGAATACACCAAGTATCCACTTATTACTAAGCAAAGAATGTTTTATGAAGCAATGGAAGATATACTTCCTTCTATGAAGGTTATAATTGACAGTGGAGATGGAACTCAGAAATTACTACCAATAGATTCATTTGTAGAAGGGGGGAATAACTAATGAGTAAAAAGGTTAAAGGAATTGCTGGAGGAGTTTTTGCTGTAATTATTATTGCAGCCATAGTTGTTTTATCTAACTCTATAGTAATTACACAAGAAAACGAATATAAATTAATTAAACGCTTTGGTAAAGTTGATTCAGTTATAAAAGAATCTGGTATATCATTAAAGACCCCCTTTATTCAAACTGTTCAAACTCTACCTAAAGATATACAGTTTTATGATGTAAGAGAATCCGATGTTATAACCATGGATAAGAAAACAATGGTTGTTGATAGTTATGTATTTTGGCGGATTGAAGATGCAAGACTTTTTGCACAAACCTTAAATTCATCTCTTATATTAGCTGAAAGTAGGATTGACACCACTGTATATAACTCCTTAAAGAATATTATTAGTAGTAAACCCCAAAGCACAGTAATAAGCGGAAGAAATCATGAGTTAAGTGATGCAATAATGGACAATATCGGAGATACAATGACTCAATATGGTATTGATTTGATTTCTATCGAATTAAAGCATCTAGACCTTCCTGCTGATAATAAAAGTGCTGTATATGAGCGAATGATTTCTGAAAGATCTCAAATGGCTGCAACCTATACTGCAGAGGGTGAATCTGAAGCACAGATTATCCGTAACGGAACAGATAGGGAAGTTGCTATATCTGTATCTGATGCTGAAACAGAGGCTGCTAAGATAAGGGCCCAAGGTGAAGCGGAATATATGAGAATACTATCTAACGCATACTCTGATCCAGCAAGAAGTGATTTTTATACATTTGTTCGTGGACTAGAAGCTGCAAAAAATTCTTTATCAGGTAATAATAAGACATTAATATTATCAGAAGATTCACCAATTACACAGATTTTCTATGATCTTGAATAAGTAATAAAGTTTCATCAGAATATCCTACCCACACTCATCATATAGTAGTATGAAATAAACTGGGAGTGTGGACTATGATAGTCGATTTAAATGAAGCAAATTATACTTATGATAAATTTTATGCTGATTGCAATAGATTGGCAGACCAGTATAATAATATAATACAGAATGTCACGATTGGTTCTTCCCATGACAATCGTGACATTCTTTTGCTAAAATTAGGACTAGGTGATAAAAAAATAATATGTCTAGGGGGAGTACATGGTAGGGAAAGCATTAATACTATAGTTTTAATGAAAATTATTGAGTATTATGCTACGCTTTATAACCGATATATATTGGAAAAGGGAAATCTTTTTCAACAAATTAATGAAAGACATTCAAATTTTGAAAAAGAATATGAACATATGATACTTGATAATTGTATGTATGAACTATTAAAGACATATACCATCCTTTTTATTCCTCTTTTAAATCCTGACGGATATATGATATCATTATATGGATATGAAGCTATTAAGGATGAAAAGTTAAGGGAAAGAGCAATTAAGCAAAAGCTTCCCCACGCTTTATGGAAGTACAATGCCAGGGGCGTTGATATTAATAGAAATTTTCCTAGTAAGCTATGGAAACCTAAAAACCCTAATGACTATGCCCCTAGTGAAAATGAAACAAAGGCTCTTATTTCTCTTTTTCACCAGTACGAT
>CAYOAJ010000051.1:0-10945 GCA_964401895.1 uncultured Herbinix sp. | reverse complement strand
TTGTCATTAAATCTAATGTATCTCTTAAATCTTCTCCATAACAATTTTTAATATTCCTTCAAGAATTGCATTTGAAGTATCATCTGCAGTGGATTCTAGAACTATTCTTGATGGATCTGGAGCTGAGAAACTTTTAGGTAAAGGAGATATGTTATTCTTCCCTTCAGGTTATCCAAAACCGATCCGTGTTCAAGGAACCTTTGTATCTGAGGAGGAAGTTCATAAGGTTGTAGAATTCTTAAAGGATAACACTGAGACTCAATATAACGAAGAAGTTAAGGAAGAGATAGATAATAGTAAGTCCAATGCAATTGTTAGCCGACTGCAGGAAAGGGATGAATACTTTGCTGAGGCGGGAAGATATATAGTTGAACAGGAAAAAGCTTCTATTGGAATGCTTCAAAGGGTTTACCGTATAGGCTTTAATCGAGCAGCAAGGATGATGGATCAGTTGGCAGATGCAGGAGTAGTAGGTCCTGAGCAAGGGACTAAGCCTAGGGATGTATTAATGACCATGGAAGAGTATGAGCAATTCCTTGTAGAGAGTGATTTGTAAAGAGGAGAAAAAATGACTGGATGGCTTGTAGTAAATGAATTTCTTAATAACAATAAGTTTAATGAAATACACCAGTGGTTAATAGATGCTGCAAAAAAACAAAATATCGTACTTGACTTAAAAAGCAATGCCCAGCTAATGATAATATTAGAATATGAAAATGGTGAAAATTATCATACAAATAGAGACAAACCTGAAGTCGACTTTGTTTTATTCTGGGATAAGGATATAAGACTTGCTTATCATCTGGAGCAAAAGGGATATAAAGTATTTAATTCTGCTGAGGCTATAGCCATCTGTGATGACAAGTCCTTAACCCACCTTAAATTAATGAGTAGGGGTATTCCTATGCCAAAGACTATAATTGCACCTATGACATTTGACAATATTGGATATAATAATGTGGATTTTCTTGACCAAGTTGTTAGGGAATTAGGCTTTCCCCTTGTTTTAAAAGAAGTTTTTGGTTCATTTGGACAGCAAGTATATCTAATTGAGGATATGGAGCAATTACAAGAGAAAATGTCCGATTTGGGGGCTAGCCCAATATTATTTCAGGAATATATTAAGTCTAGTCATGGTAGAGATATTAGATTACAGGTAGTGGGAGATAAGGTTATAGCCTCTATGATGAGGATTTCCCAGACAGATGATTTTAGGGCAAATGTTTCAATTGGTGGAAGGATGGAGGCTTACAATCCTACAAAAGAAGAAATAGACCTGGCAATAAAGTCTTGTGATATTATAGGACTTGACTTTGCAGGGGTTGATTTGCTTTTTGCTGAAGATGGGAAAGCCTTGGTATGTGAGGTGAACTCCAATGCTCATTTTAAAAACATCTACGATTGTACTGGAGTTAATGCAGCAGATGAGATAATATCCTATATAGCTAGAAGGATATGAAAGCGGTGATAAGATGCTAGGATGGATTATATATTTTAAGGAAGCTGCTATAAGGAATGAAAGTTATATAAATTTTCATATAGAAGAAGGAAGTAAGCTTGGCATTAAGGTCAAGCTTATTCTTGTTGAAGATTTGGACTTTGGAGTAAATAAAGGACAGCTATATATAAGGCATAAGAAGGCCAACATCAGTATTCCTGATTTTGCTATATGCAGGGCCATCTATCCTTTACTTAATAAGCATCTAGAAGGTATGGGGATTAGGACATTTAACAATTGGAGGGTTGCTAGTATATGCAATGATAAGGCAAGGACCTATCAATTCCTTGCAGGCCTAGATATAGAGATGGTTGACTCTGAATTTTGCAAAAACCAGTTTATTAAAGACAAGATTAAAGATATAAAGGGGCCCACAATTATAAAGACTGTGGAAGGTCATGGTGGAAGGCAAGTATACCTACTTGATGAGGAGAGCAAGGGTGATAAAGTAGCTAAGATTCTAAAGGGAATAGGCAAGTCAGATGTAGTTATTCAGCCCCTTGTAGGCAGCAGGTACCAGGATTTAAGGGTATATGTAATAGGTAAGGAGATAATTGCTGGGGTATTAAGAACTGCTAAGAATGGTTTTAAATCTAACTTCTCCTTAGGGGGTCAGGTGGAATTATATCAATTATCTAATAAAGAAAAGGCTATAGTCAATCTTATTATAGACCAATTTGATTTTGGCCTTGTAGGTATTGATTTTATAATCTCAGACCAAGGGGAATTGGTCTTTAATGAAATAGAAGATGTGGTTGGCTCTAGGATGTTATATCAATCCTCGGATATAAATATAGTCAACCTATATATGGAATATATAAAAGAACAAGTCTTACAATAGCTATTTTATCTACTGTGAGACTTGTTTTAGTTATAAAAAAATATTTTAGATTAGTGTTAGGAGTTCCTTAGGAGTATCAATAATATAATCAGCTCCAGCTTTATTTAGAACTTCCCTAGTGCGAAAGCCCCAAGTCACACCTACGGATGTGACGCCAGCATTTTCAGCTGTTTTCATATCAGTGTCAGAATCACCAACATATATAGTCTTATCAAGGGAAGAATCTAATTTATCAACTGCTGCATATAGACTATCTGGGCAAGGTTTTCTTTTCACTGAAGGGCATTCTCCAATAGCTACAGGAATTAAATCTTTAAAATAATATTTAACCAAATATTTAACTGCTTGATCATATTTATTAGAAACCACGGCCATTTTATAATTATAACGGTCTAACTCCATAAGCAATTCCATAATCCCGTCGTATGGCCTGGTTTTATTTTGCATATTTTTATCGTAATGGGCAGTAAAATCTTCAAAATACAAGTCAATATCTTCTGCTGTACATGTATCTGGGGTGGCACGCTTAATTAACATTTTGACCCCATCTCCAACAAAACTTCTTACTTCTTCTAAAGTTCTTGTTTTATATCCATTCTTCGTCATAAGGTAATTAAGGCTATCTTGTAAATCTTCTAAGCTGTTTAGTAAGGTTCCATCTAAGTCGAAAATTATAGTATCGTATTTCTTCATCTAATATTCCTTTCTTTATGTAATTGATAAGACGAAAACACACACGAATATAGTATACACAATAGACACTATATAATTCAAGGGCATAGGGTGACTTATCAGACTTACTTATACAATATATTAGGATTATACTATTGAAAGTTCTTATTAGATTAGTATATAATGGCTATTGTAGGAAATAGATTGTTTGGAAAGGTGGATCTTATAATGAAAACCGACATACAAATAGCCCAGGAGGCAGAGTTAAAACATATAAATGAGGTTGCTAAGCAACTAGATATAAAAGAGGATGACCTTGAACTATATGGTAAATATAAAGGAAAGCTTTCCAATGAGCTATGGAATAGGGTTAAGGGGAATCCTGATGGTAAGCTTGTCTTAGTTACTGCAATTAACCCAACACCCGCTGGTGAAGGAAAAACCACAACAACAATAGGTCTAGGCCAGGCTTTAGGAAAGCTAAATGTAAAATCTGTTGTTACCCTTAGGGAACCTTCCTTAGGTCCTTGTTTTGGAATTAAGGGTGGTGCTGCTGGAGGGGGAAATGCTCAGGTAGTACCAATGGATGAGCTTAATCTACATTTTACAGGAGATTTTCATGCAATAACATCTGCAAACAATCTATTAGCAGCCATGCTTGATAATCATATTCATCAGGGAAATAAATTAAATATAGATACTAATCAAATCGTTTGGAAAAGATGCTTGGATATGAATGATAGGGTCTTACGTAATATAGTAGTAGGGCTAGGTCGTAAAGCAGATGGCAGGGTAAGAGAAGACCATTTTGTAATATCAGTTGCATCTGAAATTATGGCAATACTATGTCTAGCAGAGGACATGGGGGATTTAAAGAAACGCCTTGGAGAGATTATTGTAGCTTACAATATGGATGGTGAGCCTGTAACAGCTAAAGAGTTAAAGGCTGTAGGTGCAATGGCGGCCCTCCTTAAGGATGCCTTAAAGCCTAATTTAGTTCAGACATTAGAGAACACTCCAGCTATTATTCACGGAGGACCATTTGCAAATATAGCCCATGGTTGTAATAGTCTTATGGCTACTAAAACAGCGCTTAAGCTTGCTGATGTTGTAATTACAGAGGCTGGCTTTGGAGCAGACCTTGGAGCTGAGAAGTTTTTTAATATAAAGTGTAGAAGTGGAAATCTTTCTCCAGACGCTGTAGTAATGGTTGCAACAGTAAGAGCTTTAAAATACAACGGAGGAGTGGCCAAAGACAGGCTAGAAGATGAAAACCTCGATGCCCTTGAGAAAGGAATTGTAAACCTGGAAAAACACATTGAAAATGTAAGAAAATTTGGACTTCCAATTGTTGTGACTTTAAATAGATTTATCACTGATACGGAAGATGAGATAAAATATGTTAAGGACTTTTGTAAAAAGTTAAATTGTGAATTTGCCTTATGTAATGTATGGGAAGAAGGGGGTCAAGGAGGAATAGAGCTGGCTGAAAAAGTTCTTGAAACCCTAGACAAAAAGGAAAGTAATTTTCAATATTTATATGATAATGACTTGCCAATAAAGGATAAGATAGAAAGCATTTGTAAGGAAATCTACGGAGCAGGAGATGTAAGCTATGACCTTGCTGCGGAGAGAGAAATTAATAAGCTGGAAAGATTAGGATATGGCAATCTGCCGATATGTATGGCCAAGAACCAATATTCCTTATCAGATGATCCTACTAAATTAGGTAGACCTAGAAATTTTAAGATTAATATAAGAGAAGTTTATGTATCTGCTGGAGCAGGGTTTATAGTTGCTATAACAGGAACAGTAATGACCATGCCAGGTTTACCAAAGATTCCAGCTGCAGAAGGAATAGATGTAGATGAAGATGGTAATATAATAGGATTGTTTTAATATAGGTGAATAGATTTGGATAAGCCTCCATATATATTAGTAAAGAAAGATTTGTAGATAATTTTAAAACTAATATATAAGGAGGTTTTTTATGCTAACGGCAGTTGATTTTCAGTATTCTAATGATATAAAGGTTGTGAATAGGCAGCAGTACGAAGCCCATTTACGCTTGTATAAGGGTTATATTGATAAGATTAATGAAATCGATAAAATTCTTAAAGGTGATGCAAAAAGAGAGGAAGCAAATGCAACCTTCAGTTATTACAGAGAATGTAAGAGGGGAGAGACCTACGCATTAGACGGAGTAATCCTTCATGAATTGTATTTTGAGAATTTGGGAGGGGATAGGTGTGATATTAACCCTAGATCAAAAAAACAGATTGATATATGTTTTGGTGACTATGATTTTTGGAGGAAGGATTTTATTGCAACAGCTAAGGCAAGTAGGGGATGGGCTGTACTTTCCTATGACCAGAGGTCCTTTCGTTATCGAAATATAAGTCTAGATTCCCATGATCTTGGTAATATAGCCTACTCAGCAGCAATATTGGTGCTGGATGTATATGAACATGCATATTTTATGCAGTATGGAACAGATAAGGATAAGTATATAGATGCATTTATGGATAATATAAATTGGGATGTAGTTGAAAAGAGGATGTGTATGTAGGATGCAAACCAATTATAAGAATTAGTGAATCATCTTTTTTGTACATAAACTTATATTATTCTTTTAATCTATGCTATAATATAAGGATAGTATAAAGAAAGGTGTGCAATTATGATTCGGATTTCACGGACAGGAATCAAAAATTTAGCTTCTAATGATAAGGTTTACGCTAGAGGTGTGCAATATTATAAAGATAAACGTGTTGTTAATGCAACCTATTCCAAATCTGGAAAACAATATCGAATGGATGTTAAGGGCAATTTTAATTATTCTGTAGTAGTGGACGAACAAGAAGATGGAACATTTGACTATAATTGTAATTGTCCTTCTAGGTTAAAGGATCAAGGAGCATGTAAACATGTTATTGCCTCCCTCTTATTTATTTTAAAATATCAAGAGAGAACTATCTTCTCTAAAACAAAAAGCCCTAGTGAGAGAAAGGCTATAGAAATATTAGATTATTTTGCTTCTCAGGTTGATTCTATGCTTATGGGAGAGGTGTTTCATCTAGATACAATTATTACTATTCCATCTATGATTAAGGAAGATATGGGGAAGGCTGAGATTTCTTTTAAAGGTGGTAGTAGCAGAAAGTATAAGATTCAATCACTGAAGAAGTTTATAGGCGATGTCTATAAGGGAGAGAGCTTTAGCTTAGGTAAAGAATTTAGGTATATCGGTGGAGAAAGTACATTTGATAGACAATCCCAGGAGATATTAGAGTATCTTTTTGAGATATATGAGATACAAGAGGTTACGGAAATAAGTCATCAATCTAATTTATTTTCCAAATCTAATCTTAGTATGACTAAGAACATGTTAATAAGGTTTTTAAACATTATAAAAGATGATACATTTACCTTGGAATTGTACGGGAAGACTTACGAAGATGTAAGATTTGTGGTTGCTAATCCTAAGGTGAACTATAAAATATCTATGGATGATGATTCCATTATGGTGGATTATGTTGGCAATGAAAATGTTGTCCCAATGACAGATACAGGGGAATTGTTGTTTTATGAAAATGCTATCTATATGCCGGATAATAATTTTATCCGTAATTTTAAACCCTTTTATAATACTTTAGGCGGAGAGAAGGATGCCCTTGTTTTTAAAGATGAAAGTAGAAATAGATTTTTAGAACATGTATTGCCTAAGATAAGTGACACTATGAAGCTGGATATACCTAAGGAGTTAATGAGTAGGTACATTTTTAATGACTTAGAGCCTAAAATTTATTTTGATATATATAAAAGTGGCATTAAGGCAGAGTTAATATTTAAATATGGAGAGCATGAGATTAATTCTTTTGAAAATGCTTCCTCAGGGCAATACATTATTGTTAGGCAGAGGGAAGATGAAGATAAAATTATTGATGAGCTTATAGACCACGGATTTCACCCATATAAAAACTTTTATATGCTAGATAATGAGGACAGTATCTATAAGCTTTTTACTGATGGGGTGGAGAAGCTATCTGAAAAGGCAGACTTATATTATTCGGATGATTTTAGAAAAGTAGGTATTCGTCAACCTGGTAACTTTAAAGCAGGCCTTAGGTATAACTTAGATATTAATATGCTGGAGCTGGATATTGACTTTGATGAGGTTCCAAGAGAAGAGCTTAGGGATTTGTTTCATTCCTTTCAGATTAAGAAGAAATATTATCGCTTGAAAGATGGAAGTTTTATAAATTTGGATGATAAGATTTTAGATGAAGTCTTGCAGATATTTAATTCACTTGATATTGATAGTAAAGATATTACAGATGATGCTTTAATATTAGACAAACAACATGCAGTCTATCTTGATAAGTCCTTTACAAACAGAGATTTTGAGATTGAAAAGGATAGGGATTTTAGTGAATTAACAGACCGGATATTAAATCCTACAGTTACAGATTATAAGCTTCCTAATGGCATAGAGGCTGACCTTAGGCCTTACCAGGTTACTGGTTACAAATGGCTTAGAAATCTTGCAGAATATGACCTGGGAGGGATATTAGCAGATGATATGGGTCTTGGAAAGACCTTGCAATCCATTGTTTATATTGCTTCTTATTTACAAGAGGCTTGCGAGGAACCCTTTTTGATTGTAAGCCCAACATCCCTAGTTTATAATTGGTTAGATGAAATAGAAAATTTTGCACCATTTATTAGTGCCAAGGTTGTTAATGGTACACCTAAGGAAAGGCAAGCTATTATTAAAAAATATAAGGATTATGATGTTTTAATTACATCCTATCCATTGATTCGTAGGGATATTTTTATATATGAAGAAATAAACTTTCACACGGTTTTTATTGATGAGGCCCAGTATATTAAAAATGATTCATCCTTAAACTCTAGATCAGTGAAAAGGTTAGTGTCAAATCATAGATTTGCCCTTACAGGAACTCCAATTGAGAACAACTTATCAGAACTTTGGTCTATCTTTGATTTTGTAATGCCTGGCTTTTTATTTAGATATGGTAAGTTTCTTGAAGTATTTGAAAAGCCTATTTTAAGAGAAGATAAAGATGCTTTAAGGGAACTTCACCAAAGGATAGGACCATTTATATTAAGACGTATGAAAAAAGATGTTCTTAAAGAACTTCCTGAAAAGCATGAAAGTAAAATGCTAACAGAACTTACTCAAGACCAAAAGCTGGTTTATATGTCTTATCTTGAAAACCTAAAAGGCAATATAGATAAAGGGATTGAAGAAAAGGGATATGAGAGAAGTAAGATGCAAATACTTGCCGCCTTAACAAGGTTAAGGCAGATTTGTTGTCATCCTTCAACATTTATTGATAATTACCAAGGGGGAAGTGGTAAATTAGAGTTGTTGATGGAGATATTAGTAGAGGGTATTGCTAATAACCATAGGACGCTAGTGTTTTCTCAATTTACTTCTATGCTAGATATAATAGAAGAAGAATTAAAAGAAGTTGAAATTCCCTATTTCTATCTACAGGGATCTACTAAAACAAAGGTAAGAAATGATATAGTTAAAAGATTCAATGATGGAGAAGGAGACGTGTTCCTTATATCACTGAAGGCAGGGGGCACAGGACTAAACCTAACAGGAGCAGATACAGTAATTCATTATGATCCTTGGTGGAACCCTGCAGTAGAAGATCAGGCCACAGACCGTGCCCACCGAATCGGCCAAAAGAACGAGCTTCATGTGATGAAACTTATCACAAAGGGGACAATTGAGGAGAAGATATACAAGCTTCAAAAGAAAAAGAAAAAGTTGTCCGACGCTGTAATAGACTCCCAAGAACTATTTATAAACACCCTAACGAGAGAAGAACTAGAAGACCTCTTTACACCGATATTTTAATAAAAGCCCTCCCTAGGATGGAGCTAAAGAAGATAGCCAGTCCTATTTTAAGAAGGTCGAATATTATATAAGGGTAGACACATAGGGCCAGGGAGGCTGCAAAGTTAGTTCCTGTTATGTAGCTAAACCATAAAGTGCCTAAGAGATAGCAGATAAACAAGGATACAAGCATCCCTAGTATAAGAGCTAGGGTTTTGTATTTCTTGGAGTACTTATGGGATAGGGAGGTTATTAGGGCCATTAAGGGGTAGGCTAGGATGTAGCCACCTGTTGGTCCAAATAAAGCAGCAAGACCGCCCTTCATGCCTGCAAAGACTGGTAAACCGAAAGCCCCTAGCAAGATGTAAACAAGAACAGCAAGAAATGCTTGACGGGGTGGCAACAAGGTTCCAGTTAAGAAGATTGCCAGTAATGAAAGGGTAAATGGTACAGGTGATGTAGGTATTGCAATTTGTGATAGTATAATGATAAGAGCTGTTAATATTCCTGTGAAAACAATGTTCTTTGTTGAATTTATAGCCTTATCTTTTCTTTTATAATTAAGGTTATTCATATTATTTTACCTTCTCCTTTGCTCTTATACTTACCTCCCCAGAGGAAAGGCTTTCTCTAGTTTTATCTTCATATTCGACTACTAGCCTTGCCTTATCATCTATGTCAATAGCAAGAGCTGGGACTTTATCATTTCCCTTTATAACAAGAATTTCTTTACCTATTAGAAAAGAACGGTCTTTGTATTTTGCTATATGATCTTTATCATCAAATGAATTCATATACAAAGATAAGTTATTCAATATTTCTGCTACAAGAATAGATGTTATAGGTGCATTATCAGGCTTGTTTTTAAAGATAGAGCCAGCAGAGAGGGAGATTTCATCTGGAAATGTATTAGTAGTAATATTAATTCCAATACCCAGTACAGCATATTTTAAGCCTCCACTTTCTAAATCTATAGAAGCTTCTGTTAAGATACCGCAGACTTTTTTCTTATCTACAAAGATATCATTAACCCACTTGATTTCTGCTTTAACAGGGGCAACCTTCTCTATAGCTTCAGCTACGGCAACGGCAGCAGTAGTTGTAATAAGAAGGGAGTCCTCAAGCTTTAACTTAGGTCTTAATAATATTGAAAAATAGATACCAGTATCATTAGGAGAGTAGAATTGTCTTCCCATTCGTCCCCGGCCTTCTGTTTGTTCAGTGGCAACTACAACCCTGCCTTCCTTTTCTCCCTGATTAGCCATATCCTTAACAATAACGTTAGTGGAAGTGACTGTTTGTCTTACATCCAGGTCAAAGTTAAGAGCATCACCCTTAAGATAAGGACTAATACTTTCTGCTGAAATAATATCATTATCATCCATTAAGCAATACCCCTTATTGGTTACAGCTTTAATATTGTAGCCATCCTTTTCAAGAGATTTTATCACCTTCCATATGGCACTTCTGGTAACAGAAAGATGACTAGCTATCTTAGTACCACTAATACTTTCGCCTCTATTTTTTTCTAAAATTTCTAATACTTGATCTTTTAAATTCATAAATTCAGTCCTTTTTAAAGAAATTATAATAAACTAAGTATATCACAACATTTTTCATTGTCAACCTATTATAATAAATGGTTTACAATGGGCAAATGACCTTGACCATAATCCCTATATCAAGTAACATTAAGCCAAGAAATAAGAGGGTAGATAAGGAATTTATTATAAAGGGGGAAGAGCTTTGGTTACTTTAAAAGATATTGCAAAGATGTGTGGGGTTTCAGTTGCAACGGTATCTAATGTATTGAATGATAAGCCTAAGGTAAGTGAAGAAACCAAAAGAAGAGTACTTGAGGTAGTGAAGGAAACAGGATATCAACCTAATTATTATGCTCAAGGAATGAGGAAGAAAAAATCATCTATAATAGGAATTATTGTTGAAGATATATGTGAATTTAGTACGCCCCCAATTGTTGAATCCGTAATGGGGTATTTTGATGAGCAGAATTATCATTCTATATACCAGAATCTTACCATAAGAGAATCATTGGTGT
>CAYOAJ010000050.1:6668-10979 GCA_964401895.1 uncultured Herbinix sp. | reverse complement strand
TAAATATTGTTTAGATAAAGCTTATATATAAAAGATCCTTTATAAAAAGGGTGGTGATCTAGTGTTTGGAAAGGGTACATGGAAGAATATCTCGCCTTCTCTATAAGTTAGAAGATTTACATGTAAGAGATGTAATGACAGGTGTTTATAATAGAAGGGGATTAACATTTGCTAATGAATATCTTAAGCAATGTGTAGGTATATTGAGAATGAAAACCGTACAGGGGGCAATAATTATAAAATAAATATAAGCTATGGTTATCATATGGCTATACCTAATCAAGACACATGCCTAGAAGAATATATTAATATTGCAGATGGAAAAATGTATGAACAAAAGTCTAATAAGAGGACAAAGTCTAATAAGAGGACAAGGTCAAGAAGGGACAAGGAATAGTTGGAAATGGGTAAAATATATATTATAATAGGAAAGAGTGCCACGGGAAAGGACACTATATACAAAAAACTTTTAAGCAGAGAAGATATAGACTTGAAAAAGGTAGTAATGTACACCACCAGACCTATTCGTAAGGGAGAAAAGGAAGGTGTAGAATACCACTTTGTAGATGAAGATAAGCTTAATAAGTTAAAGAAACAGGGAAAGATAATTGAGCAGAGGTCCTATGACACAATACACGGAAAGTGGCACTACTTTACTGCAGACGATGGGCAAATAGATCTTGATAATAATGATTACCTAATGATTGGTACTTTAGAGACTTATGACCAGATAATAAAGCATTTTGGACAGAATAGGGTAGTAGCTATCTATCTAGAAGTAGAAGATGGCTTAAGGCTTGAAAGGGCATTAAGAAGAGAACAAAGTCAAGAGGAGCCTAAATATGCAGAGCTTTGTAGAAGGTTTTTAGCCGATGAGAAAGACTTCTCGGAAGATAATATTGCAAAATATAAGATTTTTAACAGATATCAAAATGAGGATGTAGATGCTTGTATTAATGAGATAGTAAGAAGTATCAGAAATTACTAGTGTAAAGATAAATAAGAGTATGTTATACTAGCCACATAAGTAGACTTGCCCTATTATAAAAAGGAGAAAAGTAATGGATATTAGAGTGAATCAATCAGCTCAAGTTAATAAAACTACGCCAGCAGCTCAAAAAGCTGAGACTGATGATAGTTTTAAATATACATTAGTCTCACATATAGAGGAGCAAGATTTTCAAGCTAGGCTACAAACTATGCTAGAAGAGATTACTATTCAAGGCAATAAACTTAAGAAGCATATGGATATTAAGGACTTAAAGCATTACAAGGGATTAGTTAGGGAATTTATGAACGAGATTGTTAACAGGTCCCATGAATTTTCTAGGGAAAATGTTTTGGATAGGAAGGGTAGACATAGGGTTTATGCTATGATTAAGTTAGTAGACAAGAACTTAGATGAATTGGCTCAGGAACTGATAAAGGACGAGAAAGACCCTATATTAATTTTAGACAGGGTAGATGAGATTCGGGGATTATTGTTGGACATCCTTACATAGTCTTAAGGGAGTCGAGGTGATTTAATGGGATATATCCAAGATATAATTGGACATGAAGACATAATAAAACATTTGGATAATGCAGTTGCAGGGGGTAAAGTTTCCCATGCTTACATCTTTAATGGAGAAGATGGAATGGGTAAAACGTCTTTAGCTATGGCCTTATCAAAGGTACTACAATGCCAAGAACAACCTCGCCCTTGTAATCAATGTGTATCCTGTAAGCAGATAGAAACAGCTAATCATCCAGATGTAATATTTGTAACCCATGAAAAGACCAGTATAGGTGTGGATGATATTAGGGAACAAGTAAATGCTGATATACAGATTAAACCCTATAAGGGTCCATATAAGATATATATAATAGATAAAGCAGAAAAATTAACTCAGCAAGCACAGAATGCTTTGTTGAAAACTATAGAGGAACCACCTGAATATGCTCTTATGATTCTATTGGTTAATAATATAGATGCAATGTTAGGAACAATCTTATCTAGAAGTGTGGTTCTTAACTTAAAGCCTGTAGAAAAGATGAAAGTAAAAGAATTTTTAATGACTAGACATCATGTTCCAGATTACTTAGCTGAAACGGCGGCAACCTTTTCAGGTGGAAATGTTGGCAAGGCAATAAAATATGCTCTTTCTGGAGATTTTGAAAGGCTAAAAGGTGATGTATTACATATTTTAAAATACATTGACCAGATGGAGTTGAGTGAATTGATCAAAGGGGTAAAAACTATTTCAGAAAATAAATCTTCTTTTGAAGATACTATTGATTTAATGATATTATGGTACAGAGATGTCCTTATGTTTAAGGCAACAAACAATCCAGATATGCTTTTATATAAAGAGGACATTTCCCTATTAAAAAGACAAGCTAGTCACATAAGTTATGAGGGATTGCAGGGAATAATTAAAGCTATGGAGAAGGCAAAGAAGTGTATTATATCTAATGTTAATCCAGAAATTGCAATAGAACTTATGTTGTTAAATATTAAGGAGAATTACAATGACTAAGATGATAGAAATAATCGGTGTAAGATTTCGTAAAGCAGGAAAGATATATTATTTTGATCCAGAAGATCATGAGATAAAAACAGGAGATAATGTAATTGTTGAAACTGCTAGGGGAGTTGAATATGGTGCAGTGGTTTTAGGACCAAGGGATGTAACAGAAGAACAAGTAGTTCAGCCATTAAAACCTGTGATAAGAGTAGCGAATTCTGAAGATGATGAGATAGAAAGAAAAAACAAGGAAAAAGAAAAAGAAGCCTTTGATATATGCTTAGAGAAAATTGCAAAACATGGTCTTGAGATGAAGTTAATTGACTCTGAATATACATTTGATAATAATAAAGTTCTTTTTTATTTTACCGCAGATGGAAGGATTGACTTCAGGGAGTTGGTGAAGGATCTGGCATCTGTATTTAAGACAAGAATCGAATTAAGACAAATTGGTGTAAGAGATGAAACAAAGATAATCGGTGGTGTTGGAATTTGCGGCCGTAAACTATGTTGTAATACATTTCTTTATGATTTTGCACCAGTTTCTATTAAAATGGCAAAAGAACAGAATCTATCCCTTAACCCAACTAAGATTTCAGGTATATGTGGTAGGTTAATGTGTTGCCTAAAAAATGAAGAAGAAGCTTACGTTGAACTCAACAAGAAACTTCCCAACATAGGGGAGAAAGTTATAACCAATGATAATCTTAAAGGTGAAGTACAAAGGGTTAGCGTTCTAAAACAAAGAGTTAAGGTTATTGTGGATTTAGATAATGATGAGAAAGAAGTAAAAGAATATCATGTGAATGAATTGAAGTTCAAAAGCAGACGAAAAGGTAACACTAAAATAGATATAAATGATGAAGAATTAAGGATTTTAGAGAAGTTAGAGAAAGATGATAGCAAGAAGTCTAGGTTGGATGACGCGTAATGGACTACAAAGATAAAAGTAATGTTATAGTAAAGCCCAATGAGAGAGTGGATGACCTTCATAGGAAGAATTATGGTATTATACAAAATCCCGATAAGTTCTGTTTTGGCATGGATGCAGTATTACTTTCTGGCTTTACAAGGGTGGAAAAAGATGAATCAGCCCTTGATCTTGGTACGGGAAATGGAATTATACCCATTCTTTTAGAAGCAAAGACCCAGGGTAGACATTTTACAGGTCTAGAAATACAGAAGGATATGGTAGACATGGCAAGGCGGAGTCTTGTTATGAATAAACAAGAAGATAAAATAACTATAGTTGCAGGGGATATTAAAGAAGCTTCTAAGCTTTTTCCCAAGGCATCTTTTGATCTTGTAACTAGTAATCCCCCTTATATGAAATACAATGGAGGCATTATAAATGGATCAAGAAGTAAGGCAGTTGCTAGACATGAGATATTATGTGGTCTAGAAGACCTTATTAGGGAAAGTTCTTTATTGTTAAAGCAGATGGGAAGATTTTATATAATTCATAGGCCACACAGGCTTGTAGAAATTATAAATTTACTAAGTAAATATAAATTAGAAGCGAAGAAGATAAGATTTGTACATCCCTATCTAGGGAAGCAAGCAAATATGGTTTTGATAGAAAGCGTAAAAGGAGGGGGGTCCAACCTTGTTGTTGAGCCACCTCTTATAGTATATAAAGAGCCTAATGTCTATACTGATGAAATATATGAGATATATAACGGGGACTAGGTGATCATTGGAAAGGTAGAGTGTAATATGTCAGGGAACTTATATCTATGTGCAACTCCTATAGGTAATTTAGAGGATATCACATTGCGGGTGATAAGAACACTGAAGGAAGTGG
>CAYOAJ010000050.1:0-6655 GCA_964401895.1 uncultured Herbinix sp. | reverse complement strand
AACATAATAAAGAAGACAAGGGTCTCTATCTGATTAAAGAGATGGAAGCAGGAAAAAATATAGCCCTAATTACTGATGCAGGAACACCAGCCATATCGGATCCAGGGGAAGAATTAGTTAGACAAGCATATGAGGCAGGAATTGAAGTTACATCTCTTCCAGGGGCTTGTGCCTTAGTAACAGCACTAACAATATCTGGCCTTTCAACTAGAAGGTTTTGCTTCGAAGGTTTTTTACCCTCCAAAAATAAAGACAGAAATAAAATTCTTGAGATTTTAAGGGAAGAAACAAGAACTATAATTTTATACGAAGCCCCCCATAGGTTAAAAAAGACTTTAAAAGAACTATATGAAAAACTTGGTAATAGAAATATAGCCCTTGTTAAGGAGTTAACTAAGCTTCATGAATACGCCTTTAATACAAGCCTTTCAGAGGCTATAGACTTCTATCAAGAAGAGACTCCTAGAGGGGAATTTGTATTATTAATAGAAGGCAAGTCTATAGAGGAGATTGAAGAAGAGAAAGAAAGTCAGTGGAAAAGCATTTCTGTTCAGGACCATATGGAAATATACCTATCAAATGGCTTAAGTAAGAAGGATTCTATGAAGGCTGTTGCAAAGGATAGGGGAGAAAGTAAAAGGGAAATTTATAGAAAGCTTCTAGACGATGAAGGAAGAGATTAATATTTATTATTAGTCAGGAATGGGTATTATGCTAAAAAGAGCACTTAAATCCGATAAAATAAAAATTGCTATTCCCATAGTAGTCTTATCTATATTATTGATAGGACTTTTTGTCTTGTTCAATCAAGCAAGTAAAAGAAGATATGAGGAACAAGTTGCAAGAGCAGAAAGTTATCTAGAAGCAGAAAGCTACCAAGAGGCTATTGAGTCTTATAATAAAGCCCTTAGAATGAATAAGGATAAGTGGGATGAAGATGTAATTATTGCTTTAGCAGAAGCATATGCTGGTAACTACAATTATGATAAAGCCTTGGAAACCTTACGAGAATATTATATTAGAAGTGATAGTGTTTTACTTAAGGAAAAGATAGTGGACATAAGTTGTCAAAAGTTAGATTATGAATATCAACAGGTAATATCTCGAGGGAACAAGTTCTTTTCTAATGAGGAGTATGACAAGGCAATTGACGAATATGAGAAGGCAAAAACTATTAAGGGTAGAGAAACTATATCATATCAAAAGATTGCTGAATCTTATGTTGCCAAAGGAGATTATGAAAGGGCATATAAGGAGATTGCAGATGGTATAGTTTTGACACAAAATGAAAATTTGAAAAAGACATTAAGTCGACTTGAAGTAGAATTGGGTCTTATTCAATACAATAAATGTATTGAAGAAGGAACAGAATACATACAGCAAGAAAAATATACTGAAGGAATAAAAAAATACGAAGAAGCGATCAAACAAGTACCTACAGCTGAAAGAGCCTATGTAAGATTAGGAGAGGCATATATTCAGTTGGAATGGTATGAAAGAACAGTTGCCTTAATGCAGACAGCCTTGACTAACGTTAAGAGTGAAAGATTAGAAGAGATTCTTAACCTAGCTATGGAAAAGAAGGAAGAAGAAGAAAAAAGACAAAACTTTTTAATGGAATTATTTCATGCAGTTAATTATTTTGGTTTTCCTAAGGTTGAAAAATTAATGCAAGATAGCTATTTTAAGGAGAAAATAGTTGGGACTGCCCCTATTTATTATAGCCAGTTTGGTGAAGGGCTAATTTCCACAGGTCATATTATGATTATATATGATGAAAAGAGCTTATATTCGGGAGGTATTAGGGACAATAAGAAAAAGGGTATGGGTATATATTTTACCCTTGAGGATGAAGAAGGTAAGAGTGGATATAATTATTATGAAGGCGAATGGCACAATGACTATCCTAGTGGAAGTGGCAAAAAAGTAAAGGTAACCAATCTCACAGATGATGATGGAAACTTATATCGGGATGAGATTGTAAGCAGTGGATATTATAGGCAGGGATTAGAAAATGGTAAATTTCATATGTTTTTCTACTCTAATGAAAAAGAAATTGCCAATGTTTATTATAGAGCAATAGATGGCATTCCAGTTGCAACAAAGGATAGTAATGGTAATAAGATAGAAGAAGATGATCAATATGCAATAGGTCAAATATATAAAGGAGACCTTATGACAGGGGATTATTATTACATTCCCAAAGATACTGTATTGGGAGTCTTTACTCAGGAAAATATAGAAAACTATGAAGAGGATATAGAATAAAAGATAAGTTATCTATAATTAAGAAAGGCTAGGGTTTTCACCCTAGCCTTTCTCTAATATTCAAGCTTTTTGATATTTAACTAGCTGGAATATGTATTAATCAATAATTCCAGCAAGTTTAGCAAGTTCTATGATTGATTCTTTAGAAACCTTTTTGTCATGGAAATCAATCAGGTCTTCTTTACCACCTGTGAAGATATCTGCAGGTTCGTATTTCTGAAGGACAATTCTTCCTTCATCTACATAAATCTCCAGTGGGTCTCTCTCACCAATGCCTAAGGTTCTTCTTAACTCGATAGGTAGGGTAATTCTGCCTAATTCGTCAAGTCTCCTTACAATACCTGTACTTTTCATAATATAACCTCCTTTTCACATAAATATATTGGGGAATAATCGTGCTGAAAGGTATGAAAATGTTTTAGCTAATGCTTACATTATATACCTTTAGCATTAATCAATCCTAACATAGGCTTTTTTTAAAGTCAACTGACATATTTGTCAAAACATAGCACAATTAAAGCAATTAATGTAAAGTAGAATCAAATGATACTATAAAAACACCTTTTGTCTGCTCATTTATACGAAAGATGAGAATATAAATTAATAAAAGGCTCTAATATCCAAAAAAGAAATAATATTAGATTTATAAGGATGGTGGAAAATTGCTTAATTATATTTGGGGCATAATGATAGTAATAGGGATAGTAGTGGGGGTTTTCCAAGGAAATATAGCTGAAGTAAGTAATGCAACACTAGATTCCTCGAAAGAAGCAGTATCTCTTTGTATAACAATGCTAGGAATTACAGCAATGTGGACAGGATTAATGCAAATAGCAAAAAAGTCTGGCTTGCTTGATTCTTTAACAAAACTATTAAGGCCTGTTATTCGCTTTTTATATCCAGACGTTCCAAAAGACCATATTGTTAATGAATATCTAGCCTCAAATATGGTAGCGAATATTTTAGGACTTGGCTGGGCGGCCACCCCAACAGGTCTTATGGCCATGAGAGAATTTAAAAAGCTTAACAATAATTCTGACGTTGCCAGTTGTGATATGTGTACCTTACTAATAGTTAATATCTCATCTTTGCAATTAGTTTCGGTTAATATTATTGCATATAGAAGTCAATATGGTTCCGCCAACCCAACAGAGATTCTGGGGGCTGGAATTGTAGCAACTATATTTTCTACAATAATAGGTGTTATATTTTCTAGAGTGGCTAGAAAACTCAGTAAAAGAAAAGATTCAAAAAAGAAAAAGGGAGGATTTTAGATGCAGTTTATCATTTACATATCAGACTACATGATTCCTTTTCTATTTCTATATATTATAGGTATGGGTTTGCTGTCCAAGAAGGATGTCTATGACGACTTCATAGAAGGGGCAAAAGAGGGTTTTAAAGTGGTTATTGACATCATGCCTACCCTTATAGGACTTATGGTGGCTGTGGGGGTTTTAAGGGCTAGTGGGGCCCTAGATCTCCTGGCAGAAGCAATAAACCCTATAATGAAAATTCTACGCTTTCCAGGAGAATTAGTGCCCTTAGTTTTAATTAAAATGTTCTCTTCATCTGCGGCTACTGGCCTGCTACTTGATATATTTAAGGAATTTGGGCCGGATTCATATCTAGGAAGATTAGCATCTATTATTTTAAGTAGTACAGAGACAATATTCTATACCATGTCTGTATATTTTATAGCCGCTGGAGTTAAGAAGACAAGGTACACCCTAGCGGGGGCCTTAGTTGCTACTTTATCGGGGGTTATTGCTAGCCTTATTGTTACCAAGCTAGTATTTGGATACTAAGACCCTATTTTCTTGCTTATCTGTTGAAAAACGGGTAGAATTTATGTTAACAATGTAAGAAATCTTAGATTAGAAGGAAGGTGTTTTTATGACTTTACTTGGATCATTTATTGTACCCCATCCACCTCTTATAATTCCCGAAATAGGAAGGGGGGATGAGGCTGAGATTAATAGTACTATTGAAAGTTATCATAAGGTAGGAAAGAAAATAGCAAGCTTAAATCCAGACACAATAATTGTGGCTAGTCCCCATTCGATTATGTATTCAGATTATATTCATATATCTCCGGGAAAAGGAGCAAAGGGTGATTTTGGTCAATATGGTAGAAGGAATATATCATTCAAGGTAAAATATGATGAAGAGCTAGTAGAAGCAATTGAATATGCAGCGGAAGTAGAAGACATTAGCGGAGGTACCTTAGGAGAGAAAAACCCAGCCCTAGATCATGGAACTATGATTCCATTATATTTTATTAACCAGTATATTAAGGATTACAAAATTATAAGAATAGGCCAATCAGGTCTGTCGGCTACAGACCATTACAACATGGGCAGAATAATAAGCCGGGAGGCAAGTAAACTAGGAAGAAAGATTGTCTTTATTGCCAGTGGTGACCTATCTCATAAACTTAAAGAAGATGGTCCCTATGGCTTTGCCCAAGAGGGAGTCGATTTTGATAAAGAAATGGTTGACATTATGAAGACAGGGGAATTCCTTCGTTTTATGGAGATGGGTTCGGAATTTCAGGAAAAGGCTGCAGAATGTGGCCTAAGAGCTTTTATTATGATGGCAGGTGCCTTGGATTGTAAAGACGTAGATATAGATTTTATGTCTTATGAGGGGCCTTTTGGAGTGGGGTATGCTGTGTCCTCTTATAAACCCCTTGGACCTAATGAAGAACGTAGATTTGACCTAATATATGAAGAAAAACAACTGGCGGTTGCTCAGGAGAGAAGAGAACAAGAAGATGAATATGTTAAGCTAGCCAGACATGCAGTAGAGAGCTATGTGAAGTCTGGAAGAAGAATATCTATGCCAGATGATCTACCTGAGGAAATGTTAAATAACAAGGCAGGGGTCTTTGTAACTATTAAAAAACAAGGAGAGCTTAGGGGATGTATCGGTACTATTTCCCCAGTAACAAGTTCAATTGCCAAAGAAGTTCTTCGTAATAGTATAAGTGCAGCACTGGAAGACCCTAGGTTTCCTCCTGTAAGTGAGAGAGAATTACCTCAACTGGTCTATTCTGTAGATGTTCTTGGGGAAGCAGAAAAGATAGAATCATTGGAAGAGCTAGATGTAAACCGTTATGGAGTTATTGTTTCGTCAGGTTATAAAAGAGGACTCCTTCTACCTAATCTGGAGGGTGTAGATACTGTAGACCAGCAAATAGATATTGCAAGGAGAAAAGCTGGTATTACAAAGATGGACAAGCTAGTTATAGAGCGTTTTGAGGTGGTGAGACATTATTGAAAATAACTTGCATGATTTGTCCTCATAAATGTAAGCTAGGACCAGGACAAGTAGGAATGTGTAGAGGGCGGATAAATAGTGGAGGCAAGATTATAAGCCAAAATTATGGAATGATTACAGCAAAGGCTTTAGACCCAATAGAGAAGAAGCCTCTATATCATTTTTATCCAGGAATGAAGATATTTTCTATTGGAAGCTATGGTTGTAATCTAAGATGTTCCTTCTGCCAAAATCATGAGATATCAATGGTGGAAGAACATAAGGTCATGGGGAAAAGGGTTGAAATTAAAGAAATTATTAAGCATGCAAAGGCACTTCAAAGCCAAGGGAATATTGGAATAGCATACACATACAATGAGCCTTTAATAGGTTATGAATTTGTTAAGGATTGTGCAAAGGAAGCTAAGAAAGAAGGCCTTAAGAATGTGGTAGTTACTAATGGTTTTATATGTGAAGAACCATTAAGGGACTTATTGCCCTATGTAGATGCATTTAATATAGATTTAAAGGGCTATACATCTGAATACTATCAGGAGTTAAGAGGAGACCTTGAAACTGTTAAAAGATCCATAGAGATAGCAGCAAGTAAATGTCATGTTGAAGTAACAACATTAATTGTTCCTGGAAAAAACGATAGGGAAGAAGAGATAGATGAAATGAGCCAGTGGTTAGCTAGTGTAAGTCCAGATATACCCCTTCACATTAGCAGGTTCTTCCCCCGTTGGAAGATGCAAGATAGAGGGGCAACTCCTGTAGAGACAGTTTATCGTATGGCTGAAATCGCAGGACAGTATCTGGAAAATGTGCATGTGGGAAATGTGTAGGGGGTAAAAGCCTTCTATACTATATAGACCCCCAAGCCACAGCTAGTTTGTTGAGGCTTTTGCTGTTAGAGATCTAAGAAATAAGATAAAGGAAGGCTATAACCATAGATGAATTATATATGATAAAATATAATTGTAATATACGAAAAAACAGCTATGCATTAGTATAGTAAGCTTATAAACAAAAAAGAAAGGTATGGTTATTTACATGAAAGAGAGCGTTTTAGTTGTTGATGATGAAGTAGAAATAGCCGATCTGATTGAGTTATATTTAAAGAATG
>CAYOAJ010000049.1:0-11014 GCA_964401895.1 uncultured Herbinix sp. | reverse complement strand
TAAGCTAAAGATCAATATTATAGTTAAAACACTTTGTAATAAAGCTACTATAGTATAACCAGTTTCCCACCTGTTTTTTACAGCAATACTGTAACTCATTATATAGGGTCCTGCAGCTGCACCTAATCCCCAGAAACAATGTAGCCAGCTCATATGTCTAGATTTATAATGTAAGGCTACAAAATTATTTAATGCTGCATCTACTGCTCCTGCTCCTAACCCATATGGAATCGCCCATAAACAAAGCATCCAGAACTGACTTGAAAATGAAAAACCAAACAAAGCCACTGCGGTCATTGCAATACTTACTACTGTAACAATCCCTGTCCCAACTCTATTGATTAGCTTGCTAGAATTCAAACTGGATATAATGGTTCCTATTGAAATTATCATAGATACAATACCTGCATAGGATATAGGTACATTCATTGCTGGATATATTATAGGCCATGCGGAACCTAGTAGTGCATCTGGTAATCCAAGACTTATAAAAGCCAGATAAATTAATGCCAATAATAATGAATACATATTACGTCTCCTTGTCGTCTATACTTCTATTATATTCTAAAAAATGTATCTGGGTATTCTCTTTAATTAATCTATATTATTGTTGTGTAAATTTTTTTAAACTATTTTTATAAACATTATAAATATCCATTGAATCAACATCTTCAGGATGTTTTTTAAGCTTTTCCTTATTTTGAGTAAAAGCCTGGGCATAATCTTTTATTTCCTCTGGAGTAACTTTCAAATCATCCAGTTGAAATAGTGAAATAAATACTTCATCTAAATGATCAAGGTCAACCACTCCTATAAGCTGTAACATTCTATTGACCTTATCCCTATTATTTTTTTCTTTAAAAAGTCTTAAATATTCTACAGTTAATATCCCATTAGCAAGTCCATGGGGTAGACCTTTGTTATAAGTTAAAGCATATCCCATTCCATGGGGCAGGGATGTCCCTACTTGCGCAATGTTTATTCCTCCATACATAGATACTAACATTATCTTATCCCTAAAATTACTTGTAAGCTCTTTATTTAACATAGCATTAAGACAATAGTTAAACAATTCAAATCCCTTTTCTGCATACATATCAGTTAAATCTGTAGCATCAATATTCAGATAGCTTTCTAATAGATGGGTAAATGCATCTATAGCTGTACTTACTGTAATATCAAAGGCTAAATCATCAGTAAAAGAACTATCTAAATAAGCCACTTCTGGAAATGTAGGCTGACTAATATTTCTTTTTGTCTTTTCCTTATGAACTGTAAGAATAGCATATGGGGTAACTTCTGATCCTGTCCCTGATGTAGTTGGAATTGCCACTATAGGAAGCCCTTGCAAGTTACTATGTGAAAATATATTATCAGCATTTATGTGAGGATTTTTAATAAAAACTGCAATTGCTTTTGCTGCATCTAAGGGCGAACCGCCACCTAGACCTATAACAAAATCAACCTTCTCCTTTTTACCAATAGAAGTAGCCTTCTCTACAGTTTCTAAAGAAGGGTTTTCTTCTACTTCATCAAATATTACATAATCAATCTTCAGGCTTTCTAAAGCATCTTGAAGCTCTTTTAGGGAACCATTTTTCTTTGAAGAGCTTTGTCCAGTAATGATAAACGCCTTTTTACCTAGGTCTCCCATATCATCTTTATATTTATCAATTACTCCCCTACCAAAGTGTATCCTTGTGGGCATATAAAAATCTAATTTCAAATAAATTCTCCTCTCAAATCAAGTAACTATTATAAAAATAGTAGTAAGCTTAAGGCCATAACAGCCATTCCAGCCACAAGGCCATAAATAGCGTGATGGTGCTTACCATATTCTTTTGCAGCAGGTAACAACTCATCCAAACTTATATAAACCATGATACCTGCAACTGCTGCCAGTACTACTCCCATCAAAGTTTCGGTTAAGAAAGGACGGAGAAGTAAAAATCCAACTATAGCTCCAAGGGGCTCCGCAAGCCCAGATAAAAATGAATATAAAAATGCTTTCTTCCTATCTCCAGTAGCATAAAATATTGGAATAGCAACAGACACCCCTTCAGGGACATTGTGGATAGCTATGGCTACCGCAATAGAAATACCTAACTGAGGATCATTTAAGGCAGCAACAAAGGTAGCAAAACCTTCTGGAAAGTTGTGTATGGCAATAGCTAGTGCTGTAAATACACCTGTCCTCATTAAACTATTTTTATGATGTTCACTATTTCCATCCATCTCCTCAACCGTATGAGCTTCATGGGGATTATGATCATCTGGTATTAGCCAATCGATAATACCTATTATCAATATACCTAAGAAAAAGCCTCCCACTGTAGCCCATGCTCCGCCCTTTTCACCAAGTTGACTTATTAAAGTTTCCATTAGATCATTAAATATCTCTACAAAGGAAACGAATATCATAACACCTGCTGAAAACCCAAGGGAAATCGATAAAAACTTTTTATTGGTCCTTTTTGTTAGAAGGACAATTAGGCCACCTATACCCGTGGACAAGCCTGCCAAAAGTGTCAATACAAAAGCAAATATTATATTAGAAAGTTCAAACTCCATTAAAAGCCTCCTCCTTAGACATATACATAGAATACATAGAACATGTCCTATTTTTTGTATAAAGTTAAATAAATTATAGATTTAATTTTATACAAAAAAACTCCTCTTTGCAAGAGGAGCATAGGTCATCTTCTAATTTATCTTGAAGTTAGAAACTATTCTTCTAAGATTTGAGGCTAATTGTGTCATTCTGTCACTTACATCTGCTATAACTTGTACTTCCTATAAGCGCTCCAACCACTTCACCATTATCACTAACTGTTACCGCTACCTCTATTTCAGGTTTCCTTGTGACCCGGCTAATTACTACATCTGATATCTCCGGTTTTCCATCTAAGGCATTAGTTACATAGATACAATCGCTCATTAAAACAACAGAACCATCTGTATAGTAAGCATAACCATTAGGTTGCACATAGCCAATATCAGTAAAGTCCGTCTTACCTAACTCTTGTGCAAGTATATCTAAATCTACTTCCCATCCCATTTCTTCTATTTCTTTTTTTGTGATATATATGTTAAAGAATTTATTAAGGAGCTTAACCTACTTTCAACAGTTCTCGCTCCTTCTTCAGATAGTATCTGAAGTGAATTTTCTGATGTATTTGTATCTACTTTGTCTCAAATAAGTTTATACAATAAACTTTTCTAATATTTTTGTACATTCTTCATCATTTGAAGTTTTTTCATAATCTATATGAATTTCTACTGGTTCAGTTCGTCTTGGTATGATATTTCTCCCATTGTTGCCATTACAAAGGGCCTACTTAATGAATAATAACCCGACTTAATATTGTCAGATGTAGGCTCTACCCCATTTAGATTAATTGCTTGTATAGATTCATTTAAAATATCAATAGAAACATAATCTATAGTTCCAGGAGTAGAAGCAACCTTAGCCATAACCCCACTAGTAGCATCAATCTCTTCTTCAACTTTCTGATCAGTTGTTTCAGATTCTTCGTTTTTTATATTATTAGTCTTCTGAGAAGTAGTACTTTCTTCATCCTTGCCCCTACAAGAGACAGCAACTACTGCTATTAATATAGATGACAATAATAGAACTGAAATTTTCTTCATTTTCTTTTCTCCTTATTTTTTATAAATCTCTCTACCTGTGTTTCCATTTTAATATAAGACTATTAAGATAAAAGCATTGTATTGTTAAATTCTTGTAAAAGGTCTTGACAAATGAATTTTATTCCTGTAGTATTCTAGTTAGTTAGCTGACTAATTAACCAATAAAGCCACAAAGGAGGGATTGTTTGAAGAATAATTTTAATGAAGAACGCCCTATATTTATTCAAATTGCAGAAGGAATTGAAGACGCTATTCTATCTGGTGCATTTGAAGAAGAAAGCCAGATTCCTTCTATAACTGATTTTTCAGTCAACTACCAAATCAATCCTGCTACTGCTCTTAAGGGGATAAATATCTTGGTAGACGAAGGTAACATCTATAAAAAAAGGGGGATTGGAATGTTTGTTGCAGAAGGAGCTGTAGATAGACTAAAGTTCAAAAGAAAAGACGCTTTTTATAATGACTTTATTAAAAATCTTGTAAATGAGGCAAAGAAACTTGATATCTCTAAAGAAGATGTCATTAGTTTATTAGAAAGAGGGTATGAAGATGAGTATTGAAGTTAAAAATATCAGTAAAAACTTTGGTAATACAAGGGCTCTTAACCAGGTTACTCTTACATTTGAAGAAAATAAGATCTATGGATTGCTTGGAAGAAACGGTGCCGGCAAAAGCACTCTACTTAATATTATAACTAATAGAATATTTGCAGATGAAGGAAATGTTCTAGTAAACGGGGAAAACTCTAAGGAAAATGATAAAGCTTTAAATAAAATCTATATGATGGGGGAGAAAAATTACTACCCTCCTGCTATGAAGATTAAAGATATCTTTTATTGGTCCAAAGAATTTTATCCTTCCTTTGATATGGAATATGCTAATAAACTTGCAGATTTATTTCAATTAAATACAAATAAAAAAGTAAAAGAATTATCCACTGGATACAATTCTATATTTAAAGATATAATAGGCCTTTCCGTAAATACACCTTATGTATTATTTGATGAACCTGTTCTTGGCTTAGATGCAAACCATAGGGAATTGTTCTATAAGTTGTTAATTGAAAAGTATAGCCTTTCTCCTTCTACTTTTATTATATCCACTCATCTTATAGAGGAAGTGTCCAATATAATTGAAGAAATTATTATTATAAAAGATGGAGAAATTATCAAAAATGAAACAAAAGAAAGTCTTATGTCTCAGGGATATACTGTATCTGGTAAGGCCAGCTTGGTAGATGAATATATAGAAGGTAAAGAAATTATAGGTGTAGATTCTATTGGAGGACTTAAATCAGCATACGTCATGGGTAAAGTTAATAAAGAAAGTATTCCTGATGGGCTTGAAGTTACTAGGATGGATTTGCAAAAGTTGTTTGTTCAACTTACAAACATATAGGAGGGATGAATCATGAATATAAAAACATCAACAAAATATCAAATCAAGGATTATAACAAGACAATAAGAATGTTTTATCTAGTAATTCTTCTTATTATAACCATGTCTATAATTATTGCATATACTTTTGAAGGAGGATTTTTTAGTATCGGAGGAATGGAGTTTTCAACCTGCATTTTCCTGTTCGTTGTAGGTTTAAATTCTTTTAAAGAAACCTTTTATATGATGATGCAAAATGGCATCTCAAGAAAAACTATGTATATAGGCAGATTCTTTTCCTTTTTATCAGCCAGTGTGTTTATGGCGTTATTAGATAGAGTTATACTAAATGTGGTTTCTCATCTTTTTAATAGTGAAAGGTTTATTATGGCCGGAATGTATGACATGATTTTTGAAGATAGATTTCAAGGAAGAAATGTCTTGGTGAATAATATCGAAGTCATTCTTATGTCAATAGCAACATATATGGCTGCCTTAGTTGCAGGATATCTAATAACATCTGCTTTCTATAGAATGAACAAGGCTGTAAAATTAATTGCGTCTATCGGAGTTCCTGTATTAGTGTTTATTATACTTCCAATATTGGATTCTTCTCTTCTAAATAATAAAATTGGAATTATTATTAGTGATTTTATAATATTTACATTAAAAGCTCCCTACAACTTAGTATTGGTTTGTCTCTTGTTTGTAATAGTTTCTATGGGGCTTAGCTGGTTACTTATAAGAAGGGCTGTATCTAAAGAATAGAGGACATTCTCTAGAATAGAGGACATTCTCTAGAATAGAGGACATTCTCTAGAATAGTAAAATAGGTCTTAACTAAAGTGTTAAGACCTGTTTTTTATATGACTTTATTCTATTCTACTGCTTTCAATGACTCTGTCATGTTAATATCTTCAATCTTCTTTCTAAATATCAGATTTACTAGAAGACTTAGGACAATAGTAATTACAAATGCAAGTATATAACTTGAGCTAAATATTTGTTCCTTAAATGAAACTGCTTCAACATTAATCTCACTCATAATGAATCCATGGAGAAGCTTGCCAAAAACCAACCCTAATAAAGCACCCAATATAGTTAAGATAGTCGTTTCCCTATATACATAGGCTCTAGTCTCATTATCATAGAAACCAAGGACTTTGATTGTAGCAACCTCCCGGTTACGCTCTGTAATATTAATATTGTTAAGATTATATACTACAACAAAACCTAGTGCTATGGCACAAACTATAACAAGTAAAATAATATCATCTAGACTCTTCATCATATTTTCTACCATTAGTCTCATATCATTAATTACTGCTACACTTGCTATATCTTCGTCATTCGTCAGCTCAGCAGATACTTGATAAAGATCTTCTTTATCTGTTCTAGCATATGCATTACTATAACTGGCCTCATGGCTAAATAATTCTTGGTAAGTCCTCTCAGTCATAAACAAATAATTAGATACATAGTTTTCAAATATTCCTCCAACTTCTATATCTACTGTTTCTATTTCATTGATTTTAATTGTAATTATATCTCCAACTTTAACATTAAAATCTTTTGCTAGCTTATCATTAATAGCAACTTGGCCATCTTTTGGATAGGCAACGACATCACCATTATAATTCAATTTTATCATATCTGTAATATTAGGATTATCTGTGGCAACAAGAGAAGCTTTTTTTAAAGTAGATTGATTAACTACTTCCACTTCATCTGTTACGACAAAAACAACTTCCGACAAGTCATCTTCATATTTATTAGTAAAGCCTTCCCTGTCTTCTATACCTTGTTCTTCTATAAAGGAAATATTATAATCATATACCATAATATCATCAAATTGATTATTAGCAATATTTCTAATCGAATCACTTATTCCCATAGCTGCAACTATTAAGGCGGTACATCCTGAGACTCCTAATATTATCATAAAAAATCTCTTCTTATAACGAATAATATTTCTAATAGCTACTTTATGAAGAAAGCCAATCCTCTTCCATATAAATGGTATACGCTCTAATAACACCCTTTTACCAGCTTGTGGTGCTTTAGGTCTTATAAGTTGTGAAGGCATCTGCTTAAGCTCACTTTTACAAGACAGATAAGTTACACCAGCTGAAGATAAGATAGAAACAAGTAAGGAGATAAGAGCTAATTTTCCATCAAACATATACTCTATTGCCGGCATGCTATACATCATTCCATAGGATTTCCATATTGCCATTGGGAAGAATTTTGTACCAAAGAAAAATCCTATTATCCATCCATATAAAGCTGCACTTCCTGAATAGGATATATATTTCATTATTACTGCCCTATCACTGTATCCTAAAGCTTTTAGGGTTCCTATTTGTGTTCTTTGCTCATCAACCATCCTGGACATGGTATTTGAGCATATAAGTACTGCTACTAGATAAAAGAAAAGTGGAAGAACCTTAGCAATACCATCTACAATTGCAGAATCATTTTCAAAAGTTGCATATCCCATATTGTGATTTCTATTTAATACAAATGTCTTAGCCTCTGGAATATCATGGACTTCCTCCCAAGCTTCATCAAGTTTTTTCCTTGCATCAGCTAATTCCTCTTCTGCTTCTGCAAATGATTCATCTGCTTCTTTCTTTCCATCCTCATATTCCTTAAGCCCATCTTCATATTCAATTCTACCTTCTTCTAGGGTTTGCCAACCATCTGCTATCTCCTGCTTGCCACTTTCTATTTCATCTTTTGCATTATCTAATTCTAATTTAGCATTCTTAAGCTGGGCCTGAGCTTCTGAAAACTGCCTAGTTGCTAATTCTATACCTGCATCAAGCTCTACCTGTCCTGCTTCAAGCTTTGTAAGAGAACTTTCTAATTCACTATATTGCTCTATGATCCCAGTGGCTTCAATCTCTGCTATAGCCCCCTTGGTCATCTCTAGTTGACTATATACATATAGATACTCCTCACTAGTGGGATCTTTTATCTGAAGCAAACTTGCCTCTAGAGTAGCAATAGCTTCCTGAACTTGTTTATACTGATCTAGGACACCACTTTCCTCTATCTGCTTCATGCCACTGACTACAAGATATTTATTATCATTTAACTCTTTTTGCTTATTATCTAAGTCGGCTAGAACATTAGCCTTCTCTTCTTCAAATTCCCTAAGAGCCTCTTCATAATCTTCAAGTCCTTCTTGATATTCATTTTCCCCTTTATCAAGTTCTTCTTCTGCCTCTATCAAATCATTTTCAGCATCCAAAATTTCCTGCTTTGCCTTACTAAGCTCTATCTTGGCATCGTCTAATTCCTTTTCTGCATCAGCCTTCTCGGATAAATATTCCTCATAGGCCTCATTATATTCTTCCTCAACCTCTATGAGTTCTTCACTTACTTCTTCTACAATCTCATCATAACGAAGACTAGCCCTAACCTCCATTGCTTCTTCTAGGGTTTTCTCTTTATCTAATACCATATTTTCGTACTCATCACTATATACTTGGTAATCTTCCTCTAGCTCTATTAAAATTTCAGTGTAAAAGTCCCTTGTAAATCCTCCTTCAAGTATATAGATAAAACCGTAGACTGACCCACCTGCAAGTTTTGTAGTCCCACGATCGTAATTAAGATAGTTAACCGAATCTGCCCTTCCAACAACAGTATATTCATCATAGGTAAATGCCTCCCGGGTATCTTCATCATTAGATGAGGCTATTCTAATCTTTGAACCTAAACTATCTTCTGGAAAAAACCTAGCATCCACCACAACTTCTGATTCAATCTCTGGCATTCTTCCTGATTGTAGGCTTAAAATATTAATTTTATCACTTATTGAATGGGCCTTTAAAACCAGATCGTTATCCATATCTATATCAGCAATAAATTCTTGAGATATTATTCCCTCTGCTGTCATTCCTTCTTTATTAGCAAAATACTCAAGATCTTCTTTGCTTAGTCCTAAGGTAGATATCAACTGAAAGTCATACATCTTCTGATCATGGGCATACTTATCAAAAGTCTCAACCATTGCCCTCTGAGTAACCTTTAGTCCTGCAAAAAAGCCTGTGCCTAGGGCTATTATTGCAAAAATGGCAAGATAGCGTTCAATTGTGTTTTTAACTTCACGGCGATTATTCTTTCTCCATGCTGACTTACCTCTCATTACCATTCAATCTCCTCTATAGGTAAGGCATATTCATTCTTTACAGCAGAAACAATCCTTCCGCTTTTCACTTCAATAACCCTGTCTGCCATATCCTTTAAGGCTGAGTTATGAGTAACTATTACAACAAGCATTCCGTACTTCCGGCTTTGGTCTTGTAATAATTTAAGAATTTGCCTACCTGTTTGATAATCTAAGGCACCGGTTGGTTCATCACATAATAACAATTTTGGTTTCTTTGCTATGGCCCTACCAATAGCCACCCTCTGCTGTTCCCCACCAGAAAGCTGTGATGGGAAATGATTATATCTTTCCTCTAGCCCTACGCTTTTAAGTACCTCATCAGCTGGTAATGGATCTTCCACCATCTGCGTTACAATCTCTATATTTTCCAATGCCGTTAGATTAGGAATAAGATTATAAAACTGAAATATAAAACCTATATCTTCACGGCGATAACTAGTAAGTTCACGCCTATTAAGAGATGAGATATCCCTGCCACCTACTACTAACTTACCACTTGTTAAGGTATCCATCCCACCTAAAATATTTAGAAGAGTTGTCTTCCCTGCCCCGGACTGGCCAAGAATAACACACACTTCTCCTTCCTCTATATCAAATGAAACATCTCGCAAAGCAAAAAGTTTCACTTCCCCTGTCTGATATACTTTATTAACTTCTTCAAATGTTACAAAAGAACTCAATATTTATTTCCTCCTTTTCTTTTGACAAATGTTCAAAATTCAACTACTATTAAGTTTATCACATAAGTAATCTAATTGAAATAAACAACTTATTGATGAAATGAATAAATTTCAACAGATACATTAGTTTTGTTTAAGGAGAGATAGAAACAAATGAACAATAAGAAAAAACCTAAAGATAATCGTAGTGTAAGAAATACTAAAAAAAGATTAAGATCTAGTCTAATGATTTTACTTAAAGAAAAACCAGCATCCAAGGTTACTGTTAAGGAGTTATGTGAATTAGCTGATATTAACCGCGGTACATTTTATTATCATTATACAGATATCTTTGATATGATAAAAAATATTGAAGAAGAGTTTTTCAATGATTTTTATAAACTTATCGAGCCTATGAAGGACACTATAAAACCAGATGGTGATCCTTACTTTATGTTAACAAATATATTTTGCTTCTTTGATGAAAATGCAAAATGGAGTCAGATTATGCTTGGCCCCCACGGGGACATGGCTTTTATCCAAAGGCTTAAAAAACTAGTGGACGAAAAGTGCTCTGACACATGGAAAGAGGTCGGCTTAAACCTTACTACAGAAGAATTCGAATTATTTAATTCATTTATTATTAATGGATATATTGGCTTACTTGAAACTTGGCTTAAGACAGGCCGTAAGCAAGCACCTGAAGAAATGGCCCGCTTTGTAACTAGAATAATTCCTACTTCAACCTTTCAACCAACAAAATAGGACGAGGAGATCCTCGTCCTATTTTAAGAAAGGGACAGGGGGTCAGGTTTTATGCTAGGGATTCGTGTATTGCTTTTGCTGCGTCTTTACCAGCACCCATAGCTAAGATAACTGTTGCTGCACCAGTAACTGCGTCTCCACCAGCATAAACATTCTCTTTACTGGTTAGACCTGTTTCTTCATCAGCTACTATACATTCCCACTTGTTTGTTTCAAGACCAGGTGTAGTTGCTGCAATTAGCGGGTTAGGTGACGTTCCAAGAGACATAATAACTGTTTCTACATCTAGAACAAATTCTGACCCTTCTATCTCAACAGGTCTTCTTCTTCCTGATGCATCAGGCTCACCTAGTTCCATCCTAATACATTTCATACCTGTTAC
>CAYOAJ010000048.1:0-11033 GCA_964401895.1 uncultured Herbinix sp. | reverse complement strand
AGTTATTTGCATCATTTATTAAGGATTCCCACTTAGTTGAAAGTTCTTCAATCTTCTCAGCTGGAGTTGCTGCTAAAGCGTATACATCCCATAAGAAGTCTGGACCTACATCAATGCCATATACAAATGCATTAAAGTCATTTACAACTTCTGTGTCAGGATGATACATTAATTCTAATGTTTCATCAACAGCTCTTGCATCACGGAACACTGGATAGAAGTTTTCTTTCCAAACGTCTACTTCATCTTCGTAACCAGGTGTTGGGTTCGTCCATAAGTTATAAGCAAATGCAATCTTTTCTGCTGTTTCTGCATCATGAGTTGATGGCATAACTACAACGTTGTCTTTAAGGTAGATACGGTATGGAGCATCTTCTGAACGTTTTGGTGGAAGAACGAATCCCCAGTCATCAGTCATATCTGCCCATGTACCAACCTTATATTCTTCTGCAACTGTCATAGCAACATGTCCGTCGTGGAATGCTGATATAAACCAGTCCCAGTTAGCATCTTCTTCTGCTTGTTTCTCATATCCATTTTCAATTATACTAGTTATCCATTGTGCAGTCTCAAGAAATTGAGGTTCTGATGTTGCATTGTAGAACATGCCACTATCATCTCTACCAATATATTTAGCATTATTGGTTGGAAGAATAGCTGAGAATACATCAGATGAGAAACTTGCTAAAGCATAAGTATCAATTGTTCCATCACTATCAGTATCTCTTGTTAATTCATCTGCTAGTTCTTCAAACTTAGCCCATGTCCAATCTCCACTTGCTTGAAGATCGTATGGAAGATCTGGATCAAGACCAGCTTCTTCAAATAATCTCTTATTCCAGAATACGCCACCTCTTGGTTCTGATCTACCTACTGCCATACCATAAATTGAACCATCATAGTTCATTACTTCAAGAGTGTTTTGATTCCATTTAGATTCTGTAAAATCAAAAGCGTCTATGGTTGATAAGTCGTAAAGTAATCCGTTTGCTAGAGGTTGAGCTGTCCAAGCAGGCTCTAACAAGAAAATTTCAGCTGCTGGATCATCTGCCATAACAGAAGTTGTAAATAACTCTTGCATGCCACCCCAGTCTGTAATAGCAACTTGTTTCAATGAGAAGTTATACTTTGACATGATCTCATCACGATATGCCTGAGTATCTTCTTCTTGAGCTGTTTTTGGTGGTTCTGGTTCTTGCGAAGACCACCAGTCACCTACTGTTATTTCTATACCACCAAGATCTACTGGCTCTTCTTCTTCCTCTTCTTCTACTTCTTCCCCACCAGTTACCGCTTCAGTGGGTGTTGGATCTTTTTCATCTTCTTCTTCCGTGGTTGAACCACAAGCTACTAACATTGCCACACTTAATGCTAAGACTAACATAAGTGCTAATAGCTTTTTAGAGATTTTTTTCATAATTCTTTTCCTCCTTAATCTTGAAATTGTTTTTATAGTAAAGTGCTATGCACTAACTACCAATTTACATTTTTAGACCAGTTGTACTCAAACTCTCAACAAAGCCCTTTTGTGAAACAACGTATACAATTAATAAAGGTATAACTGCCATTATAGTACCTGTACCAGTCATCATCATGCCATATGCAATTGATGGCTGTCCTGATCCATGAATATTAACATAATAATCAGTAAGCAACTGTGTTATTGCTGGTAACCTATTTGACAATAGCTGGGTGCTCCCCAAAAACATTTTTGAATAAAATGAATCTGTCCACTGCCATACAAAAGAAAAGAGGAAGCAAGTTGTTAATATTGGTCTAGCATCTGGAAGCATAATTCTGAAGAAAGTTTGGAATGTTCCACAACCATCAACATATGCCGCTTCTTCCAATTCTTTTGGAATCCCTCTAAAGTACTGTCTAGTTATAAATATATATAATCCACTTTTTAAGCCCATTCCTGTTATACATAATAGAATATAAGGAATTATTGAATTTTGCAAGTTTATAGTGGATCCTGTTATTAATTTAAATATTCCAAAAATGTCAAAATAACGAAAATTCAAATATAGTGATGAAGATATAGTCTGCGGTGGAACAATTATTACAAGTATAACACAGGCAAACCATAATCTTTTAAGTGGAAAGTCAAATCTTGCAAATCCATAACCAGCTAAGGTTGTACTAGCCACTAGCAAAATACTTGTTAAGCCAGAAACCCATATGGAGTTAAATAATATCTTCCAGTAATCTATTAAACTTGCTACAAGTCTATAATTCTCCGTTGTCCAATTCCGCGGCACAACAATTATAGTCGGATCATATAAATTTTTTTCTTGCATAAAGCTTAAAGAAATCTTGTTTAGTAAGGGTTGCAATATTAAAAAGCAAAGACCAAATATAAGAATCGCTCTAATAAAAGTAAATACCCCACTACCTATTTTCTTCCTTATGAGATAACCTCCTGAAGCTCTATTTCTATAGAGGAAATCATCCCATCTTTCTTTTCTACTCATACTCTTTCGTATGCTTCTTGTTTTAGTCTTCATAATAATGCACCCACCTTGATATGATCAGAGTCGATATAGCAATAATGAACATTACTGCCATAAAGTAAACCCAGGCCATTGCTGAACTGAATCCATAGTCCATTTTGATTATCATTGTCTCTGTAATCTTTGTCATGATTTCACTATCACTTCTCATGAAGAAGTCTACAATACTATAAATAATATTAACTAGTATCATTGGACTAACCATAGGAAGAGTTATTTTCCAAAAACTTTCCCATCTAGTACAGCCTTCAATATCTGCAGCTTCATACATACTGTCTGTTACTGACTGTAATCCTGCTAAATATATAATAATTTGAACACCTGAAGCCATAATAACATCATATACATTATTAATTATATCATATACTCCATCTAAAAACCTTGTACCAAATCCACTATTTGATAGGACTTGCTCTAAAGTTGCGGTTACACTTGTTAATTGAGAGTTTTCATTAATATAATCCTGTAATCCAGAAACTAATGTATTGTCAAATTCTAGACCAACTAATACTCCCGAAGAAAGAATTACTGGTAAGAAAAATATTGCTCTAACCGCGGTTCTTCCTTTGAAATTCTGATTAATAAGTAATGCCATGAAAAGACTTATGATTACAGTTGTAGGAACCTGCACTGCCATCTTTGTCAATTCTTCCGTTAAGAATCTTGTGAATTCTGAATCCACTAGGAATGCATCCTTAAAATTCTTAATTCCGATATAGTCCATTTTAAAGCCACCCTGTCCAGCCGCTATAATTACATTGCTGAAACTCATCCTGAGGGATTCTAGAAGTGGCATTATCATAAAAGCTATAAAACCTATAAGAAAAGGTGCAATAAACATATATCCTGCAATAGCTTTTCTTCTTCGTAAATTTTTCTGTTTATTTTTTGTTTTCTTTGCCATACTTCTCACCTCCATGTGACTTTATAGTCCCTCGCGGGAATCTCAATGCCATCTTGTATTACATCATAGTAATTGTAGTTAACATATACTTGTGTTCCATCTTCATAAACAGTTACAAATACCCCATCTGTTAAGTACTCATGTCCTGTAATATATTGATTAAACACATGTCCTAACTCTTCTTCATATCTTTCATGAATTTCTATTGCTTTGTCTTTCCACAACTGGTAATCAGTCCCATACAAGTGAGTATAGTTGGAATTCACTAGAACTGATGTACTTTCAGCCATGAAGGCAAAGGATAAACCTGCTCCTGATTCAACACTTCGTAATACTTGTTCCTCGTAATCGGATGATAGATTTATTGGAACTCCTGAATAATCTACTAATCCATGAATTACCATTGAATAGAAGGGAACCATATAATCAATTATCTGAAACTTAGAACCCTTAATCTCCATATTTGTTACAAAGTCAGCATAAGGTAGTGCATAATTGTTACCAACATTCACCATTATACCTGTTCCTTCTGATGCAATTCTTGCTAACTCTTCTTCATGCATCTTTGCAACTTCATCTCTTGTAATTAGATTCTTAGGATCATAGTTTGCACCAAGCATGTCACCTACATCAGTAAAGGATACCCCTGTTGACTTTTCCTTTGCATAATCACTAAGTGTCTGCATATATCCAATTGTTACTTCTGGTTTTACAAAGTAGTAAGGATCTTTACGTTCATCGTCTGGACCGAAATGTACAGGAGAAAAATCATAGAGTTTTATAATTTCTCGACTTGTATATTTTGCCGCATGGCTGTTAACCCTAAATCCATCAAACATTCCTTTGTTGAATACAGTTTGCACTATACCATCTAGATAAATTGGTACGTCAATTTCTTCTGCATATTCTAATAAATTATTAAAATCTTTTTTCTTTCCAAGTTCTTTAAGTGGCTTTATCTTATTTAGATCAAATTGCTTTAGTCCTCCGTTAGTCCATCCAGTATATTTAACATACATATTACCAAAGCCTAATTCATTAAGTTCCTTTATAATATTATATGCTTCTTCATATGAAGTTAGAGAAACTGGCCTTGAAACTGGTATACCTAAGCGTTGTTTAATCTTGTTGATAGCACCAATTAAAGTAATATTAACAGGAACACCTGAATCTTCTTTTTTTGTCATCAATGGATATTTATCCATTAGATAACCTCTATATGCTTCTGCCATTCCTGTATAAGAATCAGAATCAATAAAACGATATCTATGTGTTATGCTCCCTGTTGGTTTTTCATTTTCAAAGACAATTACTGCTTTGTCCGTCTTATCTGAAACCTGTAATGATGCATAGTGTAGAGTTGTGTAACTAATATTTGCATAATTATAACTATGTCTTCTACCACTTACATCTGCCTCTATAGTTGCAACTGATGCATAGTCTTCTAGCATACAAAGCATTGAGCTTCCATTCTTAGAAATTCCGAATACAGGGAAAGGCGCTGCGTTCTCACCAGTTTTTCTTAATCTTTCTTCCCCATGATCCCATCCATATACTTGTGTATAATATGAGTTTTGGTTTTGCCTACCGTTGTTGAAGTTTATGATTGCTCCATTGCCTTCAGGAACCATTATAAATCCTTCATCATCAGTACTTCCTGCACCTAAGTAAGGAAGTACTCTTAACTTGTTTAGGCGGAAACTCTCTGTCCATTCCATATTCTCAAAGGGTACTTCAATTACTAAATCCCCATCTTCTATACGATAAATTATGGAAACATTAAACATAGGTTTTTCATCTTCTTCTTTTCCACCATATGCTTCAATGTCATCATAATAATCTTCTATGGTATATCCTGCCTCTGCAAATATCTCCTCTATGGTCTTCTTTAGATAGTCCTGCGTACTTTCACGTAATTCATATACAGGTTCATTCTCTAAGTCTGGATATTTTGCTAAAAGCTCACTTTTATTATCAGTTGGTCTAAGATTATCAATATCAATTTTACGATAATAAGATCTAACCTGTCTTGCTCCACTACCTTCCATCTTATCTAAATAAGGCTGGAGCCTAGATTCTGATATTGCATTCGGAATGTAAAATACTTTCTCTACATCCCCTATCAAATAATCAACTTGTATTCCATCATCAAGCTCTGTTATCTGATATGAGCCATTTTCAATGCTGTATTGATAATTATTGTAGATGGTATTAGCTCCTCTATCATTTGTATATTCAAGTAAGACCGTTGACTGTAAATATCTTTGACTCGTCGGATCTGCCAATGGATCAGTAGCAGCATTTTCTGGATTAGATCTCCATATAGAACCGTTAGACTTATCTAATACCTGAAAATATGTTGTAGAGGGATCAAGAGTAAATTTAATGTCCTCATTCTCCAAAACATGAGAGTCCTTATCTTCTTCATAGGAATAGACTTGAATATTCTCCTCATAAACTTCTTGTTTTGCACATCCTATAAATAATATAGATGACATAAGGAAGAAGCCTAATTTTAATAACTTTCGCATCTCTTGTCCTCCTTATTAGTAAAATCGAAACGCAATTTCTTTAAACAAGGAAATAAAATATGCAACTGCATCTGATATTAAACTGAAGAACAATAATAATACAAACACAATTAACAACATTCCTATTATAGTTGCAATAATTACTAGTAGTGCCTTTCCTGGGGTGAAATCATGTATCTGCATTACAGCAGAGTAAATAAGTATTCCAACCCAAATGTAAGAGAAAACACTTAGTACAGTTAAAAAAGTTCCCTCATCCGCTGCCAATCCATTACTTAGAATGATTAGTGGAAATTGTATCAATACATAAGGTGTTAAGCTATAGCCTAAGGCCATATATATGTCTCTAGCTGTACCTTTTCCATCAAAAAGAGTTGTTAATCCCCAGTTTGCAGCTGTAGCTATAATAATAGGAGCTATAAATCCTAGTACTACTTCTATTATATTGATTTCTTCCCATATTACTTTGTTGAAAAGAAAACTGGTATGTTGTAAAGATAAAACATTTATTATTAATGCCAAGATAATAATTACATTTGCTGCGGCCAGGGATCCCCTACCCTCACGGGACAAATCCCAGAATCCATCGAGGGGATGAGTACATATATATAATGCATATCGCAAACTTTCTTTTAAGTCTTTTAATTTATCTTTCATTGTATCTAATGTTGTCGTCACTCTACATCCACCTCCGAAATTCTTTTTATCTTCCTTACAATATCACCGATTTTAGATATTACAATCAATACCACTATAACTACCACAATCCAGAAGATATTATCTTCAACCCACTGTTTCCTATATAGTAGAAAAGCCTTTGAATAATTATCATCATCGTATTTAACTTCAAAGTATTCCATGGCTTCTTCGTACCTGTCCTGTCTTAATAAGGAACGACCAATACCTATATAAGCTAAATCGTAATTACCATTTTGCATTAAAACTTCTCTCCAATAATCAGCAGATTCATCATAATTTCCTCTTTCATACTCTGCTAATGCTTTATTGATTAATTCTCCAAATTGAGTTAATTCGAATCTTGTTACTCCTCCTGACTGTGCATCAAGAACAAGTAAATCATAACCCATATGATCTATTGCTACAGGACGTTGAAAATATCCCATCCTGTTACCAACGCTACCAAAAGCGTATAGTAAATTTCCTTGAGAATCATATCCGAAGATTCGACTTCTATTAGAGTCTAAAGCATAATATGTCTGATTATCCAAAGTCGTAATATCAATAAGTGTTGAGGGACCATTAGATCCAGCATAGTCTGCCCATATAACATCACCAATTGGTGGATGGTAACCATTCTTCACTAATATGTCATCCCCTTGTGCGTTAAGTTGCCTAATGGGTTTTGCCTGATCACTTAATAATTCATTTTCATCAAACATTGATGTAGTACAATAGATGAAAGCATCTTTATCTAATGTTAAGTTGTTATATTCTGTAGGAACAAACTGTTCCATTTGTGCACGCTGTTCTTTAGTAGCAATTCTCTTCCATATATAATCAACTACACTGAACTTAACTTCATTTGCACCTGTATATCCAGTAAATTCACCATTGTTATCATACTGGAGGAAACCTTGGTTAAAGTTTCTAACCAATACAATGGTCCTTCCTGAGAAGTCTACAACCAATTTCAATGGAAGGAAGTCTCCCTCTTGATTTACCGTCTCATCTTGTGGACGAGTTAATATCTTAATTAAATCTAGATCTGAATTTAAATGTACAACCCTCTGATTATTTGTATCTGCAATATATATGTCCCCATTGTCATCTACAAAAATATCATTCGGTGAGGAAAATGTTTTGACATCAACATCCCCTGTAAATTCTGCAAACTCATCAACATAAGTTAAATTGTTATCTACCATTTCCAAAATAACTATTCTGTTATTACCTGTATCGCATACATATACACGATTACCTCTTACATACATGCCTCTAGGATTGTTGAATTTTCCAATTCCTAGTTCTTCTCCTGTAACAAATTCAGTAGCTCTATATGCATCTGGAGACTCCATGTCATATCCCCAATAATCATAATTATAAGTATAGCCTGTATTCCCTGCTTGTGCTGTTACCGCTGGAAACATTAACAATGCTACGAAGCAGAGAAGAATAGTCGGAATTCTCATTTTTTTCATTATCTTCCTCCTTACTCCTTGATTCCGGAACTTGCCATAGTTTCCATAACGTTACTTTGCAGTATAACAAAGGCTGCAATAGGTACTATCATCATAACCAGTGCAACAGCGGCCCCTACACCTGCCCTAGCAATACCACCGCCAGCAATCTGTTGCATTGCGTATGGTAATGTTTTCAACTCCTCAGAGAAGATAAATGTAGCGGCATTGTTGTTCCACAAACTTTGAATTGACATTATCATAAGTGTTAACCAAGCTGGTTTAACAGCTGGCATAACTATCCTATAAAAAATTGTCCAAAGGCCTGCCCCGTCAATTGTAGCCGCCTCAATTAATACATCCGGAACCCCTTCCATATACTGTTTCATCAGGAACAGTCCCATGGGGGCGGCAAAAGCAGGAATAATTATAGCCCATAATGAATCTACCCAACCTAACTTTGACATGATCAAGTAGTTAGGTATGGCTGTTACGTACATATTAAACATAAGTGCAGTCGTAACAATATTAAAGAACTTCTTTCCCCCTGGGAAATCATATTTTGCTAATACGAAAGCTCCCATTGAGGAAATAATAATATGACCTGCTGTACCTACTGTTGTAATAAATACTGTGTTAAATAAATATCTTGTAAATGGCACCCAGGACTGACCCAAAATAACCATTAGATCTTGGAAGTTATCTGTAGTAGGGTTTCGTACAAATAATCTAGGTGGATATACAAATATTTCGTCAAGTGGTTTAAAAGCACTATTTATTGCATATACAAGCGGAAAACCCATAAATAAACCGAACAAAATTAGAAATATGCCTATTAATACATCTCCTCCAAATGAACGGTTTGGTCTATTCCGTTTGGCTTTTTTAAATATCTTCTTCATAACTTATTCTCCCTCTTATATGACCTCACGTTCCAACCCTGTCTAGCATCTTATAAATTAGTTTCTTGGCTAAGAACATACCTAAAAATAAAACTGTAGCTATTGCACAAGCATATCCCATCTCAAATCTAATTGAACCATAGTCAATTAAATGGGTTACAATCGTTTGCGTTGCATAATCTGTACTTGGGAAACCTGTCAGACCCATAGGTACATCGGCAACACCAAAGGATTGACTAATTGCCATAACTGCACCGAATAGAAGCATTGGTTTCATATTAGGTAAAGTTATATACCATAACTCTTGCCATCTATTCCTAATTCCATCTATTAAGCCCGCTTCATACTGTGCAGCGTCAATACCTTGTAGACCAGCAACAAATGCAAGGAATCCTGCACCTAGACTCATCCATAAAGTAACAATAATAACAACCGTCATCATATATTCTGGGTTTGTTAGCCATAATATTGGCGCATTAGTAAGACCAAGTTCCATTAAAAATGCATTTAAATATCCATAAGCATCACCCGAAAATATAATTCCCCATATGAGGAAAGCCTGGCCTGTTATTGTTGGTGCATAAAATATAACAACCGTAATGGATCTTAAGAACCTTGGAAGTTCGTTAATAAACCAAGCTATTAGGAATGCCATAATATATCCTAGTGGACCTGTAATAAATGCTAATACCAGGGTGTTTTTCACCGCTATTAGAAATACATCATCCGCCAATATTAAGTTTATATAGTTTTGCATGTTTATAAACTCTGGTGGCTCAAGAATATTGTAATAGGTGAAGCCCAATACTACGGACATTATTACTGGAACAACGAAAAACAATGTAAATAGTAATGCATATGGGGCTAGGAAAAGATAACAATGTTTGCTTCTCTTCATCTTTTGCCATGTAACCGCCGCTGATTTTTTCTTTATAGCTATATACTTATTAATAACGTTCATTGCATTATCCCTCCTTACCTCTCATCTAAACCGAATTCAATTCGTTTCTTCTCAATCTCCTGATTGATTGTTGTTGCATAATCAAGCAGAGTTTCACGGGGGTCTTCCCTGTCATTCATAACCTTACGTACAGCATTAGTTATATGCCTTGACGTGAAGTAACCACCGGCTATCTCATGATAACCTACAACCCAAGATCTTTGCTCTTCTAGAATATTTAATTGATCACTTGTCCATGCAAGCCTCTCAAAAGCCCCTATATTTGCAGTGGCATATCTTGCAGAAGCACCCATTACAGCCTCTAATTCATTACCAAAACGTACTTGTGAATCTTCACTTACCCACCATTTTAAGAATTCCCAACATTTTTGCTTCTTATCTTCATCTGTTTGCTTTAACATCATGGAACCGGTGCCCCATGCATGTATGGAACGGTCAATTGTTCCATCTTCCTTAAGAGTTCCTGGTACCAATGTGAAATCCCATAGACCTCTTATCTCTGGTGCAAAAACCACAAGTGTATTGTAAGTGTTATAATCCGCTAAACCTAAAGGCATTTCTCCCGAGCGGAAATAGTTGGCGAAATCGTAAGTTGTCGGCACTTTGTAATGTGTGAAAAACCTTGTAAACATCTCAAAAGCTCTAATTCCTGCTTCATTATCAATTAAGGTTCTAGTACCTTCTTCATTATAAATAGTTCCACCATTCTGATATAAAAGTCCAAACAAGCCTGTCAAGTCCGGATTACCAGCACCTAGAAGTACACGTTCCGTTGAAGGAATGGCCACGGACATATTGTTTTGTTGTATAATTGGAAGAATCGCTATCAAGTCTTCCCACGTCTCTGGTAAATCCACTTCAAGTTCTTCAATAATGTCTGTTCTGTAGAACATTACATTATAGTTTTGAGTCTCAGGCAATCCATAAAGCGCTTCATGGTCAGTTAAATAATATGGCCTGTATGCACTTTCATGGAACTCTGATAACACTTCTTCATAGTCATCAAACTGTGTTAAATCTTCTACAGCACCACGTAAAGCATAGTTTACTGGTTCTTGTTGTGCAATAGATAAAACAACATCTG
>CAYOAJ010000047.1:0-11039 GCA_964401895.1 uncultured Herbinix sp. | reverse complement strand
CTCATTGTTCAATTATCAAGGTTCTTTATATCGTATTTTATTATAGAATAAACTCGACATTTGTCGGCTTTCTTATTTGGAGCCGGTAATTATAAATTATACACTACTTTCCGTGTTATGTCAACCTTTTTTTTAAAACCATTAAATGTTTTTCTGCTTCTCTGTAATAGTTTCTTTTTTGGCGACAAAGAGAATAATATCACAGCTAAATATATATGTCAACAACTATTTGCATTTATTTTAAAAGAAATATTTGTCTATTCCATTTGCTATACCAATAGCTATCTTCCACTGATATTCCTCAGTAGCCATAAGTGCATCTTCTCTTTCATTTGTCATGTATCCCATCTCTACTATAGTACCTGGAACCCTACACCAATTGATTCCACTCATGCTATCTGTCTCCCAGACAAATTGTTTGTTAGAACCTGTAGCAGCAACCATTTCATCTAAGACATTTGTAGATAAGGCTTTACTTTTAGGATACAAATCACCATTATAGGGATTTGATGAAGTTTGGCAAATAGTCATTGAACCATTGGTAGAAGAATTTTCAGAACCATTTGCATGAATGCGTATAAAGGCATCTGCCTTTGCATCATTGGCTATTTGTGCCCGTTCACTATTGCTAATATCTACATCATTTTCAGTTCGCACCATAATAACCTGGTAGCCCCTAGCCTCTAATTCTTCTTGGAGTTTTAATGATACTTGAAGATTTAAGTGATATTCCTTTAATCCACTAACCACACCTTGGGTTCCAGAAGAAACCTTAGCCTTTGTTTCTGAAGCTCCTGGACCTACAGGCTCTTGTTCCCTGTTTCCTTTCTTCTGATGACCTGCATCTATTACTACTAGATAACCATTAGAAGATTCTGATGGCTCTTGCAAATAAGCGCTGGCTACATAATAGATGGCATCATCTATTACAACCTTGCTCCACTCACCATCATCTTCTAGACGTACAACTTCTGTTCTAACATCAATTAATTTATAAACATCTGCATCAAGTGATGGTCCTTTTCTTACATTAACTAAAGCTGTTGAATAAACTGCGGTTCCATCCTCTAGGTTATAAGTTTCTTCTATTGGTTCATTTTCAATATCAGCAATTATTTCTACAGAATCAGGCTCAGCTTCCCCTATAGATTTGGGATCAGTTTCAGTCTCATCAGGTAGAGTAACTATTGGAGCATCTAAATCTTCCTCCTGGACGCTATTACCACTTCCGCCACAACCAACTAATAGGGCGCAAGTTAGAATAAACAGTATAAAAATTTTAAATTTAGCTTTCTCCAATAGTCTTCACCTTCCATTTTAAAGATAAAAAAGAACTATCCATCTTACTTTTGGGTAAGATGGATTGCAAATCCTCCGATTTCACCTTCTATATATATAAGCTTTAGATTTCCATTGTCATCATAACGCTCACTATCCTTGTCAAATGTATAGCCTTTTGCAGCCAGATGATACATAGCTCTATCTATATTATTAGTTCTAATACCTATATGACCCTTTTCCCCGTAGCCAACTTTCTTCATTACTTCAAATTCAGACCCTACAAAGATTGATATACCAATATCTCTCTGACCAAAGCCTGTTAAGTCTTCTAATGAAGAAGCAAATTGATCCGCTTCCTTATCATTTTCCGCATTAATACCTATATGGGCAATTTCAAAGCCAAGCATAAGGCCCACAGCTTCCTTGGTTAGTTCTGTAATTTTATCATAGTCTCCTGCTTTAATATATGAATCCTTAACCATCCAACTACCACCACAAGCTAGTACCTTAGGGAAATCAAGGTATGAATTAAGGTTAGCTGGATTTATTCCACCAGTAGGCATAAACATCATATTAGTATAGGGTGCAGCCATGGATTTTATCATTGGCAAACCTCCTGCCGCTTCAGCTGGGAAGAATTTCACAACTTCAAGACCTAATTCAATGGCTGTTTCAATCTCTGAAGGAGTAGCACATCCTGGAGTAATAGGAATGTTCTTGTCTACGCAATATTTCACAAGCTTAGGATTTAGGCCAGGGCTTACAATGAATTTTGCTCCTGCTGCCACAGCTTTGTCTACTTGGTCAGTGGTTAAGACTGTTCCTGCACCAATTAACATGTCAGGATATGCTTGACTCATAATACGTATGGATTCCTCTGCTGCCTGTGTACGAAATGTAACCTCAGCGCAAGGCAAACCACCATCAATAAGGGCCTTAGCCAATGGCTTAGCATCCTTTGGATCATCTAACTTAATTACTGGGACAATACCCATCTTTCGAATTTCATTTAATACCTTATTCATGTCATGCTCCTTTAATCTGTAGTCTATAATTCATTATTTACTTATAAAAGCTGATATATTAATAACATACTTAGTTAAAAAGTTATTATCATATAGAAAGCTTAATATCGAGCTAGATTCAATGGCGGCAAAAGCACTTTGCCCAAAGCCTGTACCTGCAAATATAGTTAAAAATATAAATAAAATCCATACAAGAACAAGACCATGTACTAAGCCTGCTACAAGACCTGCTGTTTTATTAATCTGATTTAGAACTGGCAACTTACTGATAATGTTCAAGGCTATGCTTAGTACCCAAATTGCAATTAATAGTATAACAAATGTTACTATAAAGCCTATGGCCTTTAAGACAATCTCTGTCATATACTCTGTAACATACGCCTTTATATTATTAATTCCCTTCTCCTTATTCTCAGTCAATTTTTCTTTAATGGAAGAAGGTAATATTAGCCCCTCTATAAATGAGTCCTCATCAGAAGATTCCACTTCCTCTTCATCTGAATAGATAACCTTTTCAACCTTTTCAGTGATACTTCCATAAACATTTTCATTATCTCTTAATAAGCCAGTCACTGTAGGACTAAAAATCAAAGTTAAAACCATGGCCAATATTAAGGATATCATCGAAAATACAACCTTAACAAAACCTTTCTTTCTTCCAATCCAAGCATTTACAATTATTATTGCTAAAACTACAATCAATAACCAATTCACCTGTACTCCCCCTTGTCTAATTAATTAATTTTATACTAGAAACCTTATCTCCACCAACTAAAAGATATCGCTCTATCTTATTAATTGGATATATTGCAGAAATGTTATTGGAAAATGTATATGAAAACTTTTCAATACCATTTAACTTAAATATCTTTGCCGATAGATTATCGTGGATAATAATTTCTTCATCATACAAGAAAATTTTATCATAATTAAAATCTATCTCTTCTTCTAATACCTTCTTTCCTTTCAAATTATACAACAATATTTTTTTATGTAAAGCATCTTTTCTTTCTAAAACTAAGCCATAATGTTTCTCATCATATAAAATGCTTTTTATCTCTTCTTCAAATTCATGCTCAATAATTAATTCTGGTATCTCTTCCATATGAAAGAGCATAACCGAGTCTTCCTTGTATACACCTACATAATCATTGTTTAAGAAAGTAACCCTTGGAATGACTACATTTTCATAGAAAACGCCTCCCACCAGTCGGCCCGGTTCATTTTGCCCAACCTCTCCAAAATTATAGAAGGCAAGATAACTTACTAATTCTCCTTGATTAACTGCTATATGAGACACTACAAGCTTTTTACCATCTTCAGATAAGGAAATATCTATAGGATATCCCTCCTCACTGACATTAGTTATCTTAGCATCAACCAACTCTTTGCCATCCTTACTATATAAATTAATATAATTGCTATCTTCGTCCCCTGATAATACTGCCACAACACCTTGCTGGGCAACCTCTACTTTAAGAATATTGTTAATAGTTATAATTCTTCCGACTGAACCCTTCTTATTGAAGATTTCAATTGATTTATCTCCCCGGTCTGCTACCACAGCATATTCTTTGCAGACATCTCCTATAGGATTTTGCATCTCATAGGATCCGTTCCAGATGGGCTTTGCATCCCTATTATAGGCAAGGGCACCATTTCTATTATAGCGTATCATTCCCTCCCCGTATGGAAGGAAACCTGTGGCCATATCGTCTGTATAATCACTGCTACTAAGAACTTCATAAGCACGATAAGTTCTTTCACGAATTTCAGTAATATATATTAAGGCAATCAAAAGCACAGCTAGGATTAGGGCTCCAAAAAAAACAATCTTAGCCCTACGCCTCCGCCTTTTTCTTTTATTTATATCTCTTAATCTATTTTCTCTACTCTTAGACATATTGCACTCCCATAACTTAGTTTAATGTGATTATACATCATTTTCTCACATCTAGCATCATTAAATTAAAAAAGAAGCATTACATTTTGCTATTATAATGCTTCTTTATATAATATTAATCATTTAAGGTACAATTAGTTTTTGTCCTATGTAAATGTAATTCTCATCGTCCATATTATTAAGCCTCATAATTTCTGAGATATAGTTGGGAGAATCATATAATTTATAACTGATTCCTGCCAAAGTATCCCCTGCAGATACTGTGTAATATTTCTTTTCTTTTTCACTTGGGCTTTTATCAGGTTTGCTGGTTGGCTTGTCAGTTACTTTCTTGTCTGGTTTGTCACTAGCTTTAACAGGGTCTTCTTCTATTGGGCTAACATCCCCTGGTAGTATCTCTACATCGAGATTTTCCCCGCCCACTTCTTCACTCTCCCCTGATTCAAAGGGGTCTACTGTTTCTTCTGTATCATCTCTTGCTTGTGCATTCTCTAGAACTGCTGCTTCTAGAGGGTTTTCTATGTTTGCTGGTTCTTTATAATTCAGTTGATAGTTGCTAGCCAAGGAGTCCAATGTGTCTTGCATGGTTTTCATTTGATCATAATTATCAAGCATTGCTGCTGCCGCAATTAGGAGTATTACAGCTAAAAGAGTTCCTGCTACATATACCAACCTAGGAGCACCCTTGCCTTCTACATTTGCTATCTTTTCTATCTTATCTTTCTTTTCAGGCTTCTTATTATCTAGAACAGCTCTAATTTCTTTGGAGACACGGTCATCATAATCAGCCTCTTGGCTTCCTTTATTGTTATGGTCTATCATATATGTCTGCATGTCCTCATTCTTATCATAATATATATAGTAGCCTTCCTGTTTGGCTAGCTTGTTGTCTTTATAGAACCAGAAAGCCTCTTCCCTCTCCATACTATCATAAGTCATCAAGGTCTTGTCCCGCCCAGCAAAATTATCTACATGTATTTTTCTAATCTTCTCTTGTTCTTTTAGCAAATAACTTGGCCCTGCTAGATACCAACCAACAATTTCACATTCTACAAAATATTTTTTTATATTTTCATAAATGCTTGTCCACACTTCATTGGTAAATGTATCTCCTGTACTTAGATCAAATCCTTCTAACTCTATAGCTCCGGATATAAAGATCATACTAGCATTGTCCATTCTTATGTATTGACCAACTAAAACTGCAGTTTTGCTATTAGAGTAATTATCCCCCGCCAGTTGCCTGATAAAAGTCATAACATAATCTTCTACATATATTTTTTTATCAGAAGAATTATTTCCTATCTGGCGGACATTCTTTGGCATTTTAAATGAAGGGGGCAGCCTATTTCCTTGTCCAATATCCCCGTTTTCATTGCTGTAGACTTTTTCCAACATATGAATCCGCTCCTTTTTTTATACCATGCTTACAATAGACTAACATAATTAGAACTAATATTTTGTCATAATGGGGATTTGTTACATTTTTATTTATCTACAGTTTTCTCTTATAGAAATTCCTTTACCATCTATTTCTTTAGAAAATGACACAGCAAAATATTATCCATATCGAAAGACAAACTTTCTTGACTAAAGAATAAAATCTTTTTTATTATAAATGTCTATTTTATATGTTTTTGGAAATACTTAACTTAAGGAATCTATAAACTGAAATAAATTTTAATAAGAGAGGATATTATATATGAATATATTTTTTAAGAAGAAAAAGAAAGTTGTTTATTATAATTCTACAGATAAGAGCACTCCCTATGCACTGGGGCGTAATCTAATTGAACTTGTGGAAGAAGAGATAGCAAGAGATAGGCCAATTGTCTTCTTATGCATTGGTACAGATAGGGCAACTGGTGATTGTCTTGGTCCTATAATCGGATATAAGTTATCAAAGATTAAGAGAAATGTGAATTATTTTGTGTATGGGACCTTAGAAGAGCCTGTACATGCGAAAAACCTAAAGACCGTGGTTGAGACTATATATAAGGATCACAAAGATGCCTTTATCGTAGCAATAGATGCTTCCTTGGGTCAGTCTTCCCACGTTGGTTATATAACATTAGGGGAAGGACCCTTAAAGCCTGGTGCTGGCGTTAATAAGGACCTTCCCCCTGTTGGAGATATATATATTACCGGGATAGTTAACTTCTCCGGTTTACTTGATCATATGTTACTTCAAACAACAAGGTTAAATCTTGTTATGTCCTTGGCAGACCAAATATTTTCAGCTATTAATTATTGCCTTAGTCACCTTACAAGACTTACTGTGAATTGAGATTTTCATTATAAAATAAAATCGCCTCGGAAACATTTGTTGCATTTTCAGCCTTAATAATATTTGTGAGGGAATCTAACCTGTCTACAGTCATCATATCCTTGCCTATGTATGGTTCGTAGTTACTGGCTATATTGATTGTCAATTCCTTGATTTCCTTATCTAGCTTGGCTACTTCACTACTTGCTTTCTCATGGTCCTTCTTAAGCTGAGACCTTTTTTCAGCAAACCTATCTTGAATCTGATTCGTGATAACCACTTTAGTATTATTGTCAAAGTTAAGTAAAGCTTCATTTTTCTTATCTCTTATATCTGCAACCTCTTGCTCAATAACAGCTAACTCCTGGTCAAACTCCTCAAGACCGTAAACACTTTCATCCTGATCTTTTCTGATCTTCTTTCTGATTCTAGCCATCTTCTTACGGTTAAGCCTAACCTTATTGCGAAGGTCTTTGATTTGGAGAAATGCTTCCCGCTTCTTTTCCTTGGTCCGGTTGGCTATTAAGATATACAAACCACCAAAAACTATAATAGTAATAAAATAAATTATAATCAGATAAACTATCTCTTGCTCAGCTAGCAAGAAAAAATATATACCACATGGAATCAACAAAAATGCAAGTATCACACTTATAAGAATTATAAAAACATCTGAGAAACTTTTAGGAAAATAAAGTGCAAAGAAAAACTTTGAATTACATATAGCTGGAATTCCACTTTCTTTTAATGTCTTCTTGGTCTCTAGCTTAAGTTCCTGATTTTCTTTAATATAAGATTCTGTTTCCTGTTCAATTCTCTCAGAAACCTTAGAATTCTTTGCCTTGTCCCTCTTCACCGTAATCTTCTTAATCTTGTCCTGGCTTTTACTAATTTGCTTGTCAAATGTAGCTTCAATTTCTTTCCTGCGATTACCTGTCGTATCTACAATCTCATCCTCTACAGCCTTATCTAATACCTGGATCTGCTTATCCAAATCACTTTCATCCATAACTAAAGTATCATACTTGGATTGTTTATCATTCAAATCAATAAGACTATCTTTAATCTTATCCAAAACCTCAATACCGCCTGATAAAACATTACTTTCTCCCACAACATCCCTCCTCATATGCAAACACTTAAAAACCTTCTCCCTTATGTGCTTCTTATGTGTTTATAGTTTATAAGATGATTTTACACTGTTTATAAATCCAGGTCAAGTGGGATATGGGGCCGCGGGGGCCGGCCCCCTGTCCCATGTTAGTCTTCTGCTTTTCTTTGGAAGAGCTTAACGATTTCAACTATAGGGATTACTAGGAAGCCTAATCCCATTGCTATTGCATATTCCATAAATGTTATTGGCTGGAAGTCGAATGCTTTAGCTAGGAATGGTACGTATATTATTAATGTTGTTAGTACTAATGATGTTAATATTGCTAGGTATAAATATTTGTTACGACTCTTTAATGAGAATATGGATTTTCTTCTACTTCTCATATTTAATGAATGGAACATCTCTGCCATGGAAAGAGTTAAGAAGGCCATGGTGATTCCATCTGGACTTTCTGCTATTTCCCATAGGCCTGATTCTATGCGGTGTCCTATAAAATATGCTGCTAAGGTAAGTAAAGCAACCATAATACCCTGCCAGATAACATCGGTACCTAAACCTCTGGCAAATATACCTTCTCTCGAATCCCGTGGTGGTTGTTTCATTGCATCGTCTTCCCCTTCTTCCATTCCAAGGGCAATTGCTGGGAAAGAGTCAGTGATTAAGTTTATCCATAGTAAATGTACTGGTTTTAATATTGTAAATCCAAATAAGGTTGCTACTAAGATTGCTATAACCTCGGATAGGTTTGAAGCTAGTAGGAACTGAACAGATTTACGTATATTATCGTATATACGGCGTCCTTCTTTTACAGCACTAACAATAGTAGCAAAGTTATCGTCTGCTAGAACCATATCTGCAACATTTTTGGTTACATCAGTACCTGTGATACCCATACCTATACCAATATTCGCTGTTTTAATGGATGGTGCGTCATTTACCCCATCACCGGTCATTGCAACAATTTGATCTTTTTTCTGCCATGCCTTAACTATACGAACCTTGTGTTCAGGCTGAACACGGGCATATACAGAATAATTTTCTATATTTGCATCTAATTGCTCATCTGATAATTCATTTAACTCTTGGCCTGTTATGGCTTCCGATTCATTTTCAATAATGCCTAGTTCCTTTGCAATAGCAACTGCTGTGTCTTTATGGTCACCGGTTATCATTACAGTACGGATACCGGCTTCTTTACACTCATCAATTGCTGGCTTAACTTCAGGACGAACTGGATCAATCATTCCTGTTAAACCAACAAAACATAAATCTTTCTCTATATTTTCAGGGTTTTCATCTTCAGAGCCTTCAACTGCAGGCATTGTATCCCAGGATCTTGTAGCTGCTGAAAGCACCCTAAGAGCCTTACCTGCCATCTCTTTATTTGCCTCCAAGATCTCTTTACGGACTTGGTCTGTTAGAGGCTTTTCATTTTCACCATCCCAATAGGTCTTGCAAAGAGGGATTAATACATCTGGTGCACCTTTTGTATATTGCATAAAATGATTATCATCTATTTTGTGTATAGTAGACATAAGTTTACGTCCAGAGTCAAAAGGAACTTCGCCAACACGAGGGGTTTCATCTTCCATTTTCTCTTTTTTAAGTTCAAGCTTAAATGCGTAATTCACAAGGGCCACCTCTGTAGGTTCACCTTCAGCTTGATTGTCTTCATTTAGATGAGCATCGTTACACAAGGCCATTGCCCTAGCTAATAGTTTCTCATCTTGACCATAATAGTCAACTACTGTCATCTTGTTCTGAGTTAATGTTCCTGTCTTATCAGAACAAATAACATTTGTACTTCCTAATGTCTCAACGGCTGTTAATTTTCTAATAACAGCATTTCTTTTAGACATTTTGGTTACACCTATGGATAGAACAATTGTTACCACCGCTGCAAGTCCTTCAGGAATGGCTGCAACAGCCAAGGAAACAGCTATCATAAGTGTTGCTAATACGTCATCACCAGTTACATTAGGATATATTCTCAATATACTTAGTATAAAGATAAAAACTGAAATACCTAGTACAAGCCAACTTAATACCTTACTAAGCTCATTTAATTTTTGCTGTAATGGGGTTGTCTTTTCTGTAGTCTGAGTAATTGCATCTGCAATCTTACCCATCTCTGTATCCATTCCACTTGCAGTTATAACAACTGTTCCGTGACCGTATACAATTGTACTACCCATATATACCATGTTTTTACGGTCGCCCAGGGAGATGTCTTTTTGCCCTTCTAGGGATAGCTTGTCCGCTTTCTTGTTAACAGGAAGACTTTCCCCTGTTAAAGCTGACTCTTCTGCCTTCATGCTGGCACTGGTTAAAACCCTTGCATCAGCTGGAACTGCGTCCCCTGCTGCCAAAACAACTATATCTCCTACAACCAAATCTTCTGTCTTTATTTCTATTTCTTTACCATCCCTGATAACCTTGGATGTAGCCGCCGTCATCTGTTGTAAGGCTTCAATAGCCTTCTCCGCCTTACTTTCTTGATAAACACCAAGAACCGAATTAATAATTACAACAGCTAAAATAATAATAACATCAATATAGGATTCTCCAGAATATGCCGCTGTTATACCAGATAAAATAGCAGCCACAATCAAAACAATAACCATTGGATCCCTTAGCTGATCAACAAAACGCATAAATAAAGAAACGCTTTCCGCTTCTTTTAATTTATTCTTTCCATTCTCATCTAATCTTCTTAATGCTTCATCACTAGAAAGACCATCTTCACCAGTACCTAAATCCTTAAGTACCTCTTCACTACTTCTTAGATATTCTTTCTCCACCATCAACTTCCTCCTTTTGGGACATGGGGACAGGTCCCTCGTCCCACTTTTACATTTAATGTCTTTTGTTTCGCTCAAGTTTTTATTCAGATCTTTTGTTCAATATATATTTTTCATTCAATATATATCAGTATATATCAGTATTTCAGCATCCAAATATAAAGAGTATTATATAGCTATTAATTTATTTTCGCAACAAGTATATTGCAAGTTGCGTGACTTTTCTTCAAACTTTCTTTTATTATTTACCACATTTAAGTGATTATGCTCGTGAAATTACACTTTTTGAAATCCCTGTTATCCTGGATAATTGTCTGATACTTACCCCTTCTATGGCTTTAAGTTGTCTGAGCAATTCATTACGCTCCTTTATATTATAGCCTTGAATCTTATTTATATTATGAATACCTAATTCATGTATCTTTTGTAACAAATTATCATCAGTCAACTTTTTTATGTCCTTCCACTCTAAATAGGCATCCTCATTGCTTTCTTTCATAAATTCTTGAAATTGGAGGATACCATTATGATTATAGCTTTCCTTATTTATAGCTTGTTGATTCTGAAATAACTGATTCTGCCTTGTTTGTTTTTGTGGCAATTCATTTACCAGATACTGAAGCTCCCACAGCTAAAGCAGTGGGGTTCT